>JBMTYA010000046.1:0-10023 GCA_049454015.1 Ilumatobacteraceae bacterium
GCTTTGCCGATCGATGATTCGTGGTTCCGCGACACCGGCCCGATCTACGTGACCGACGGCAAGCGTCGCGAAGGCACTTGCTGGAAGTTCAACAGCTGGGGTGAGAAGTACCTCCCGTATGACAACGACGCCAAGATCGCCGCCGCTTGGCTGCAATCACGCGGGGAGACCATCCGCAGCAACGACATGGTGCTCGAGGGAGGCTCGATCACCACCAACGGTGAGGGCGTGCTCGTGACTACCGAGCAGTGCCTGCTGCACAAGAACCGCAACCCGCACCTGTCACGCGACGAGATCGCCGCTCGCGTCTGTGCCGAACTTGGTCAGGATCGCATCGTCTGGTTACCGCACGGCTTGTTTCTTGATGACGGGACCGACGGCCACGTCGACAATGTTGCAGCGTTTGCATCGACCGAAGTCATCGTGATGCAGGGTTGCGATGACAAGAACGAACCAGACCATGCACGAATGGCAACCAATCATCGCGTGGCAGCCGATGCAGGTTTGCAGGTATGCGAGATCCCGGTCTTGCCGTTTGCCGAAATCGATGGACGGCGAGTCGTGGTGCCCTACGGAAACTTCTATGTCGTCAATGGCGGAGTCATCGTGCCAGTCTGCGGACACGCAGCCGACGACGACGTGTTGGCATTAATCGGTGAGTGGTTCCCCGGGCGCGAAATTGTGGGGCTCGACGTCGGTGAGATCTTGGCGTACGGCGGTGGTGGTATCCACTGCATCACGCAGCAGGTGCCCGCCGTCTAGATCACACTGGGGCGTCGCAGGGGCGACGCGGCAACACCGGTGGCATGAGCACTAGTCGCTCAGCCGTAGGCCAACTTTCCTCGCGATGTACTCACCGATTGCAAGCGAGGCAGTCGCTGCCGGAGACGGCGCATTGCAGACATGGGTAACGTGAGCCGACTCACGGAGGGCGAAGTCATCGAGCAGGTTGCCGCGAGTGTCGCAGGCTTGCGCACGCACACCGGCGGGCGCCGGGATGAGGTCATCATCCTCCACTTCAGGAATCAGCACCTGCAACGCCCGCACGAACGCCTTCTTGGAAATTGATCGTCGGTATTCGCCGAGACCAGTTTTCCAGTACTTTGCGGCAACTCGCCGAAAGCCAGGCCAAGCGAGGGTTTCGAGCAGGTCACTTGTACTTAAGGTGGTCTTGCCGTATCCCTCACGTGCGAATGCGAGGACGGCATTGGGGCCGCATTCGACAGAGCCGTCGATCATCCGAGTGAAGTGCACCCCCAAGAACGGGAATGCCGGATTCGGAACCGGATAAATGAGGTTGCGCACGAGGCGCTTGGCAGAGTCACGAAGCACGAAGTATTCACCTCTGAACGGAAGAATGCGCAGGTCGAGATCGTCGATCGTGCGCCGTGCAAGCCGATCGGAGTGCAGACCTCCGCAAGTAACCACATGACGCGCGAGGAGCTGGGTTGTGTCCGTCGTGATATTGGCGGCATTCGGAAGTTCCGTGATGTCGGTAACGCGTTGTCCAAAGGAGACGTGTCCGCCGAGTGATTCGATGCGGCGACGCATGGCTTCGCTGACGATCGTGTAGTCAACGATGCCGGTGTAGGGGACGAAGAGTCCTGCTACGCCGGTGCAGTGCGGCTCGCGCTCCTTTATCTCTTGGGATGTCAGTCGACGTATCTGTGTCAGGCCATTCGCAATTCCGCGTCGTTCGAGCTCGTCAAGTTGCGAAACCTGCTCGTCGTTGACCGCGACAACGACTTTTCCGCACACCTCATGCTTGATGTTTTCTTGCGCACAAAAGTCGAGCAGGCGCCGGTAGCCAGATACACAGAGAGATGCCTTCAACGACCCTGGCTTGTAATAAAGACCGGAGTGGATGACTCCGCTGTTGTGACCGGTTTGGTGCTTGGCCACCTCTGGCTCTTTCTCCAGCACCTTGAGGGAGATTCCCGGGTGCCGTTCAAGCAAGTTGAGAGCCGTCGCTAGCCCGACGATGCCGCCACCGACGACGACGACATCAGTTTGCAGCACTAACCAATGGTAGGAGGAGTGGCGCTTCGTCTAAATCACACTGGGGCGTCGCAGGGGCGACGCGGCAACACCGAAGCCGGCAACGACGACCACATGTCGTCGAGCAATGCATCACGTTGCGCAGTATGACGTGGGTCGCCCCACAAGTTGGTGCGCTGCAGCGGGTCGTGAGTGAGGTCATACAACTCGCCCTCGGTGCCGTCGTGCACGGTGCCGGGCAACATCGCTGTGCATAGCCATCCGTCGCGACAGATGGTGCGTGCACCGACGATCTTGCCGAAGAGCACGCTGTCCCACTCAGTGAGCACCCGTTCGTGTCCGAGTACTGCAGCCTCATGGTCTGTATGCGGCAGTCGTTCGGCTTCTGCGTACTCGGGCTTGGCCAAACCAGCGATTGATGCAAAGGTCGACGCAAGCGAGACGAGGCCGACTGGAGCCGAGACTCGCGATGGTTGAACGTTCGCCGAGGCTGCGGGCTTCCAGATGAGCGGCAAGCGCATCAGACCGTCGACGTGATACGGCCCCTTGAACATGAGCCCGTAGTCACCTTGTAACTCGCCGTGATCGGTGGTGTACACGACGTCGAGGTCGTCGCCCCAACCGCGCGAAGAGATGGACGCAAGCACACGTCCGATGGCTTCGTCAATCAGCTCGTTCTCGATGTGCGCCATCGCATTGATCTCGCGGACGTTGTCGGCGGTGAGTGTCTTTGGCACCCATTTTGCTGGTGCTTCGTAGTTGGAGACGAAGGTTCCCTCGTACCACATGCGCCAGTGACGGGGCTTGTCGTCGAGCACACGCTCGCGCTCGACCGCGTCTGCGATGTAACCAGGGGGAAGATCGAGGTCGCGCCAGCTGACTCGACCGAGCTCGCTCTTTGGCGGATCCCACGGATGGTGTGGATCGGGGAAGCTCATCCAACAGAACCAGTCGGCATCTGCGGGCAGCGAGGCAAGCCACGCAATCGTCTGGTCGGCAACCCACTCAGTGTGGTACCACTCGCGCGGTATCTCGTTGTGCTTCACCTGAGGAGCGTTCGTGTCGCCACCCCCTCCAGCATTCACTTGCAGTTGTTGGTCGAGCACTTGAAAGAACATGCCGGCTGCGGCAGGGTTTTTCTCGCGCAACCAGCGTGCGTAGTGGAACGGCCCAACACCTCCATGTGTCGCGAGGGCGAAATGCTCGAAGCCGCGGTGTGGAGCCGGGAGCCCGTCTGCGCCGACGACCATCTCAGTTTCAAGACCTGCAGATCCGATGCGGTTTTCTGCGAACCGGAGAAAGGGATCGATGAACGGTTCGAAGTGTGCCTTGCCGATGAGAGCGGTGCGGTATCCGACTTTCCGCAGGTCGGATGCGATGCTCGGCGCGTCGCTTGAGAGCGGGACGCCGTTCATCCACACGCCGTGAGTGCTGACATGTTGCCCGGTCAGCATCGTGCTGCGCGACGGCATGCACACCACGTTCTGCGGATGTGCACGGTCGTAGACGATGCCGTCTTTCGCGAGTGCGTCAATCACGGGCGTGCGCGCGACCTCGCCGCCATTGCAACCAAGCGCGTCATATCGCTGTTGGTCGGTGGTGATGAAGAGAATCTTGCGACCCATCAGCCGTTCTCCATGATTCGTTTCAGGTTGGCGAGACCTTCACCCGCCGCACCGCCGATGACAAGAGCGAGTGCCTCGGGTTCCATATCGGTCGAGTAGATGACGGTCGAACCGCCGTGCCCGTTGTCGAGCACGTCACATGTGCCGAGGTGCGACGTGATGCCGGGGTTGCCGACCATGCGGTACTGGAATCTGCGCAGTGAGTGGTCGTGCGTCACGATGTCTTCTTCGAAGGTGATGCCGCTCGGCAAAGTGATCCAGCGCTTGCTGCCCTCCACACGACAACTCGTTAGTGGGAACCACTCGTGCTGCCTGGCGAGGTCTCCGACCAGTTTCCAGACGGTGTCAGGGTCGCGGTCGATGTGCACGTGTCTGCGTACCGAACCCATGCGAAAAATGTAGCGGCGACGAGCCTGAGGCTCGTTAGTCGAGACTCCAGTCGATTTCGTCGAGACGAGCGTCCCGCAACGCCGCGTTGATTTTTGAGAATGGTCGCGAGCCAAAGAACCCGTTGTGCGCTGACAGCGGCGAAGGGTGCGCCGACTCAACGACCGTATGACGCTGCAAATCAATGAGCAGCTTCTTCTTGCGGGCGTGCGCCCCCCACAACACGAAGACGACGAACGGTTTCTCATTCACCTTGCGAATGACTTCGTCGGTGAACGTCTCCCACCCCTTGCCTTGATGT
Source organism: Ilumatobacteraceae bacterium (assembly GCA_049454015.1). Taxonomy (GTDB): domain Bacteria; phylum Actinomycetota; class Acidimicrobiia; order Acidimicrobiales; family Ilumatobacteraceae; genus F1-60-MAGs027. Next base: position 4,312 of record JBMTYA010000046.1, read on the forward strand.
GACGCAGCTTGCCCTGCACGCACGGTGAGCGTGGTGTTGAGGAGCAGGACTCCGCGTCGCGCCCAAGCATCTAGGTTGCCGTGTGGCGGGGTCGCGACCCCGAGGTCGTCGCGAAGCTCTTTGAAAATGTTCACGAGGGAGGGCGGAGGCTGCATGTCGCGTTGTACGGAGAAACAAAGACCGTGCGCTTGGCGCGGGCCGTGGTACGGATCCTGCCCGAGGATGAGCACTTTCACGTCGGCATACGGCGTGGCGTGCAAGGCAGCGAACACGTTCTCACGCGAGGGATACACGGTGTGTCGACTGCGCTCGTCTTCGACGAATGATTGCAGTTGCTTCCAGTAGGGCTTCTCGAACTCTCCGCGCAAGAGCGGATTCCAGTCGGTGGTCATGTGTTCACGACACCGAATCCCGCTAGAAGCGGTCGCGCACGAGCCACAAGTCGGGGAACACCGGACTAAACAACGTCGATGCAAGATATTCCGCACCGGACGAACCGCCCGTGCCAGTTTTACGACCGATGGTGCGCTCGACCATCTTCACGTGCCGATAGCGCCACTCCTGCAGGCCCTCGTCGATGTCGACGAGCCGTTCGAGCACCAGAGCCGCTTCACCGTCGTTGCGGTAGGCCTGTAACACGGCATCTTGCACGCGCGAATCTGGTTGGTACGCGCGGCGCGGATCGGCGCCCAAGATTTCCGACGGAATCGCATGAGATCTCGACGCCAAGTACGCCATCGCGTGCTGCCAGATGCTCGGGGCAGCAAGTGCCGCGTCGAGTGCGGCACGTTCGGGTGACTGCTCCGGGAAACTTGCGAGCACCGCAGCGTCGCGCCTGCCGAGCACGACCTCGAGTTCGCGAAACTGGGCGGACTGAAATCCGCTCGCGGCGTCGAGACGGTCGCGGAACGTGCCGAACTGCAGCGGCGTCATCGTCTCGAGGATGTCGACCTGGCTGACAAGTGTCTTCAAGATCGTGCGGATGCGTCCGAGTGTCGCGAGTGCCTCATGGGAAGCCCCTGCCTGAAGTCGCTCGCCGGCGCGAGCGAACTCGTGCAGCAGCGTCTTAAACCACAACTCGTAAGTCTGGTGGATAACGATGAAGAGCATCTCGTCATGCTCGGGCCCGGTCTCCCTCGGAGTCTGCAATGAGAGCAACTCGGACACTCGTAAGTAAGTGGAGTACGTCGTGGAGCGCTGCGAACCACCCGCGTGAGCGCGCTGCGACTGAGGCTCGCTCTTGCGCATAAGGTGAGACACTATGCGAAGTGCTGCAGAGCTTGACGCTGCCGACCCGCTGCGTGCCTACCGCGACGAGTTCGTAATCTCCGACCCAGAGGTGTGTTACCTCGACGGCAATTCACTTGGCCGGCTTCCGAAACGAACGGTCGACATCGTGCATCGTTACCTCACCGAAGAGTGGGGAAGCGAACTCGTTACTGGTTGGTCGCACTGGATCGACGAGGCACAACGAGTCGGTGATCTCATCGGCAGGGTGGCGCTCGGTGCCGCAGCCGGCCAGACCCTCGCCGTCGACACGACCAGCACGAACTTCTATCAGTTGTGCGACGCCGCACTTCGTGCGCGACCGGATGCTGGCACCGTGTTGAGCGACACTGCGAACTTCCCGACTGACCGTTACATCCTTGAAGGGCTTTGTGAACGGTACGGCAAACGACTCGTACTCATCAACGACGAGAGCGACGAAGAATATGTAACACCGGCGATGCTCGCAGAGCATCTGAATCGCGATATCGCGCTCGTCACTCTTTCGGTGGTGCAGTACCGATCGGGTGCCCTGCACGACGTGCGACAACTCACGCGCATGGCGCACGACGCAGGTGCGCTCGTGGTGTGGGATGCGAGTCACGCGGTTGGCGTGGTCGACATGCAGTTCGATGCCGACGATGTCGACCTCGCGGTCGGTTGCACGTACAAGTACGGCAACTCAGGCCCTGGGTCGCCGGCGTGGCTTTACGTCAACAAACGTCTGCAACAGTCATTGCGGGTGCCCATTCAGGGCTGGTTCGCGCAGCGTGATCAGTTTGCGATGGGCCAGGGCTTTGACCGAGCCGACGGGATGCGAGGCTTCCAGATAGCAAGCCCGTCGATCGTCGGTATGCGATGCATCGAAGCAGCATTCGGCATGATTGGCGAAGCAGGGTTGCCCGCTATCGCCGCAAAGGCAGCACTCGGCACCGAGATGATGGTGCGACTGCACGACGAGTGGCTTGCTCCGCTCGGCTTCGAGCTCGTCACCCCGCGAGATCCTGCGCGACGAGGGGGCCACGTGACGCTCCGGCACCCTGATGCAAAGCAGATTGCTGTTGCCATGCGCGAGCTGGTGAAAGTTATCCCCGACTACCGCGAACCATCCAGTATTCGTCTTGCGATGTCGCCACTCGCCACGAGCTTTACTGAGGTGTGGGAAGGGTTCGACCGTATCCGCCGATTGGTGGAGAGCAAGAAGTATGGCGATGTGAGGTCTGCAGGGAGCCGAGTGACCTGACGCTCAGCGCCAGGCAACAGTGTCGACGAGCACACGGGTGAGCGGCTGCTGAACATCGACCCACTCGCCCTCACGGGGGCAGGGCTCGTCGCCGATGACGAGCATCGAGGTGTGCATGTGCGGGGCTTCCAGCAACTCGAGCCGACGCCGCGCAAAGTGAAAGGGACTGCGACCGTCATCAAGCGTGCCAACACCGTGGCTTGATCCGCAGCCAACCATCACGAGAGATGCCTCGCGGCTCACCGGAGTGTTCCGGTATCCGGCGACCGTGCCGGCGGCGACTCGACGCACTGAGATGACATCGGCGTGGAGCGACAGCATCGACTTGTCACCGAGCCATAACTGGGTGCCGGTGCGTACCACGACGCGCTGCTTCACCGACTCGAGAACTCGCTGTATGTCGCCGAGTAGATGGCTTACGTGCAGCGGTACATCTGCAGAGAGTCGTGTGGCGATACGCACGACTTCTTCTTCGTGTGTGCTGCCAACGAGCGGCAGATGTAACGACCACGCAACAACTTCGTGGCCTGCAGCCTCGGCGGCAGCTCGAAGCGATGCAGCATCGTCGGGGAGCACCCCGTAACGGTGCATCGATGACTCCACCTTGACGACGACAGGGTTCTGTGAGTTCAGTTTCTTGAGCACATCGAGGTCATGCCGGGAGGCAACGGCGAGCACGGCGTCCGGGCGTATCGCATGACTCATCGGTGCACCGTGCGTGTCAACTACCCCTGCGCTGCTTGCATCGACGACCCCTGCACCAACCGGGGTCAAGACGAAGGGTCGCATGGTCGATGGAACGTCGACGAGTTCGTGCACCGTTCCGACGGCTACATCACTTGAGATGTCGGAAGCGTGCGACATGAGCCCACGACGCCCGAACCCGTAGCCGTTGCCCTTCACCACCGGCAGTACGTCACCGAGTGTTGTAACGGTGTCGCGAACGTGCGTCTTCCACGCGGCAGAAGCCACGCTGAGCCGCAATGTCATGCAGTTTGACGGTATCTGGTGCGCTTCAACAGCCAGCGAACCAGTTCGATAAGTGCGGTGATGCTGAACGCTGTCACGAACGCGATTACGAAAGCGAGAGTGTGGTTCTCTTCGAACGACTTACCACCGATGAAACCGAGCAATGCGGCGTAGTGCCCCCAGATCACCGCCGCGATGGCGGCCCATCCCGTGAACCATCGTCGTGGTTGACGAGTAACACCGCAGGAGAGCGTGAGAGCGGTGCGCCCGCCGGGGATGAACCGTGCCGTGATGAGTAGCAATCCGCCGCGCTCGTGCACCTGCTCGACAATCTTCGCCATCCGTTTTGCACCCTTCTCGGTGCGCGTCTGGCGCTTCATCACCCAGTCACTGGCCTCGCGGCCGATGAGATAGCTGAGGTTGTCGCCGATGAACGCGCCACTCGCAGCGCACACAATGACGAGCGGCACCCAGAGATTTCCGAGCCCGGCGCTGACGCCGCCGATGATGACGAGCGTCTCGCTAGGCACCACTGGGAGCACCGAGTCGAGCACTGCGATGACGAAGATGATGGCGTAAAACCACGGCGAAGACGAGAAGTCCTTCAGCCAATCAAACGCTTGAGTGACGAACTCGAGCATTACCGCACGCTACAGCGAAGGCTCCGTCTTGTTCTTCAGACGACGAATGTTGGGGAGATGCTTCACGATTACGAATACGACGACGCCGAGAACGACGTAGAGCTCCCACGGCTCTGCACCGTCGATGGTCATGCCAATCGGTGTCGCGATGGTGATGGCAAGTGATGCAACTGATGCTTTGCGCGTCAGCTTGCTAATGACGAACCACGACACGAACAACACTGCGCTGACGACGGGGAAGAGCACGAACATCGCGCCGCCTCCGGAAGCGACGCCTTTGCCGCCCTTGAACTTGCGGAACACAGGGGCGACGTGTCCGACGATTGCGCCGCACATTGCGGCATAACAGAGCGGGTCTCGTTGCTCACCAGTGACACCCCATGCGATACCGACTGCGATTGCCGCCTTCGCCATGTCGAGCAGGAAGACAGTCATGCCAGCTTTCCAGCCGAGTTCGCGGATGACGTTGGAGGCGCCTGGATTACCGGAGCCGACCTTCGTGATTTCCTGGCCGTACTTGCCGGCAATGATCTCGGCACTTGGGAATGTGCCGAGAAGGTAAGCCACAATGACGACCACAATGTTCACGAGTGCGTCAGAAGTCGACATCTTGCCTCGTGGCGAGTGTAGTTAGCGGCAGCTCGGGTCGTCGGGTGGGAACACACCGAGTCTTTTTTGCTTCGGCGACACAGACGGCACCGTGGTGGTGGTCGTGTCGTCGTTCGCGGCAAGCACGGTAAGGAGTGCTGTTGCGATGCGCATCGTGCCGATGAATGCCGTGCCGGACAGCGCATCACCCACGGCAGCCGCTCCAGGGAGCGACGCTGCCGATTCGTCGCCGGCGGCACGTGCGACCACCGCTTCGCCGCGGAACACCTTGAGAATCTGCTGCATCGAATCGGAGTCGATGATCGGCATCAAGACAGACTCGCCGCCGATTCTTCGCATCGACCATTCGATGGTGTACGACTTCACCCCAGTGGTGTCGAGACTGCGCATCGCCTGCGCCAGCGTGAGCAAGTCGCGTGGTGTGATGCGGTCGTCAGTGATCACGCGCTGCAGGGCCACGTTGAGCAATGCGTTCGCAGTAGCTGGGTTGGTCGAAGCGCGGTCGAGCGCTCTCTGCATGGAGCGACGCAAGAAGTCTTGTTGCCTGTTGATACGGCCAATGTCGCCGGTCGGATCGCCAACCCACTTTTGCTTTGTCTCGTCGAAGTACTTGTAGCCACTTCGGGAACGCACGTAGGCGAGTGCCTGACTGCCGCGGAGTTCGACGCACCCGGGGCCGACCTCGCGAAACCCGACTCGGTCGTCTTTCGTGCGGTAGTCGAACGGAATCTTCACGCCGCCGACTGAGTCGACGATTTCTTTGAATGCGCAGAGGTTGACGTTCACGTAATGGTCGACGGGCACGCCGAAGTTGTCGTTGATCGTGCGGATGAGCCGGCTCGGATCCTTTGCGTCAAACGCGGAGTTGATGCGGGCCTGCCGAGTCGTGCCGGCGATGCTCACCCACAGGTCGCGCGGAAACGAAAGCACTGCAACGTCGTTGATGGTGGGGTCGACGCGCAAAATCATGATGGTGTCGGAACG
>JBMTYA010000047.1:0-9995 GCA_049454015.1 Ilumatobacteraceae bacterium
GCGCGAGCGCGGTGATCTCTTCGACCAGAATTTCTGGCGCTTCCCAATTCAACATGTGACCCTTTTTCGGGATTCGCCTCAATGTTGAACCTTTGATTCCCTCGTGCAACCAATCCGTGTGGAATGGCGGCGTCGTCTTGTCTTTCTCGCCGACGACGATGCGGCACGGCAGAGAGACATTGCCAAGTTGGTCGTAGCGATCCTCCTTGACGAATGCGGTCAAGATGGGCACTAACTGCTTCAGGTTGCTCTTGCGAAATGACGCAGTGAATGCATGCATCATCCCCGGATGTTTCTCGTCACCCATCACCGACTTAGCAAAAAATGCTGCCGTCGCATCGCTGCGAATCATTTTGCCCATGAGCCCCGACTGAATCATCGGTATCTGGATGCGATTCTGCAGATTCTTTCGATTGACGTCTCCGGCAAACGTCGCCATCAAGACGCAACCACGGAGGTGCCGAGCCATCTCCGTCGGTCGTTCGATGAGCGCGCGAATTGCGAGGAAGCCGCCCATGCTGTGGCCGACGAGGATTCCACCCGACACGTCGTAAGCGCGCAGCACAGCGAGATAGTCGTCGACCATTTGCCGCGAGCCAACACCCTCTGAGCCCACATCGGTGCGCCCGTGACCACGCTGATCGAAGGCGATTACTTTGAAGCCTCTCCCGACGAGGTCATCGGCAATCACATTCCAGCAATGCATGTCGAGACCAAAACCGTGAGCCAGCACCACGGGTGTGCCCGAACCCATCGACACCGTGCTTAAGCGGGTGCCGTCATTCGAAGTGATTATTCGCTCTGTCGCCGCAAGCGGTCGTTGGTAATCAATCGTCATGAATCATGCTTATCACACACCGACTTGGCGTCGTCACCCGCCAAGTGGCACGCCATAGGTGTCGCAAAGTAGCGCGAGTTCGTCAAAGTGCATGTCGAGCAAGTCCCACAGGTCGGGCACCAATTCGCGACAAGCGATGAGACCGAAGGCGAGCCGGTCAAGGTAGCTGTGCACCGTGATGTTGAGGCCCATGCCGTCAGTGACGATGGAGATCGGGATGTAGTTATCCATTCGCGCTCCGCCAAGCCACAACGGGGTTCGCGGCCCTGGCACATTGGAGATCACCACGTTGTTGGGCAGCAAGTTCGCGCGATCTGCCCAGCGCAACCGCGACGCCAGTCGCGTTGCGGCAGTCGCAAGTATCGGCGAAGTCGCCTGCGCACCCTCGGCGATGGTGTCGGCCGGGATTAGTTCGAATTGTCGTTTCGCTGACTCCATCGCTTCGTGACAGCGGCGCACGCGTTCACGCGGGTCGTCGCAGTCAGTGGGTAAGTCGGCGATGATGCCGGTGACCATGTTGGTCCACGGCACTTCTTCTTCACCGGTGCGGAATGACACTGGCACCATCGCGCGAAGCGGGCGGGCCGGCAGAACCTCGTGTTTCAACAGATACGAGCGCAGCGCGCCAGTGCACACCGCCATGACGATGTCGTTGACCGTGCCACCTGCGGCGGTCTTCAACGCCCGCACCGTGTCGAGCGACGCAGATCGCATTGCAAACCGGCGATGTGCCGAGATGGTCTTGTTCCATGGTGTCGGCGGTGCGGGGTTGAGCGGCAGACGCACACGCTGTTCGGCGGTCGGATGCTCGGGGTCGGTGCGTCGAGTGAGGCCACGCAATGTGCGGCGCACTTGGCGCGTGATCTGGATTGCTGGAGCGAATCCGAGCGAGTCAACGATTCCCTGCGCGACACGCAACTGCAGCCGCAACGCCCGCACCGGGTTGGTGACCAGTTTCGACACCCCTCGCTGCAGAAGTTCGGCGGGCGGCGGCGGAGTCTCGGGTGCAATCGGCACAGGCGTGAGGTCGGGCTTGGCATCGGGTGATGTGTCGGTCAGCATGTTCAGCAACACCACGCCTGCACCACCGTCGATTGCCGAGTGATGGAACTTCGTCATCAACGCCCAGCGACCATCGGCGAGACCTTCGATGACGTACACCTCCCAGAGTGGTCTCGTACGGTCGAGTGCTCGGCCAAAAATGCGCGCCACCTGATCTGCAAGTTGCTGCTCGTCACCCGGTGGAGCAAGACCGAGGTGTCGCACATGGAACTTGAGGTCAAAGTCGTTGTCGACCACCCAGTACGGGTGGTCGATGCCGAAGGGTACGTCGAGCAGTTTTTGGTGCAGCGGCTCGACGCGACCGGAGAGCGCGAGAAAACGCTCGTAGACCACTGCGTACGGGTCGAAGTCGGGCGATGGTCGCTCGTAAATTGCGAGACCCGACACGTGACCAAACGTCGTCGACGTCTCCATGTGTAAGAACGTCGCGTCGAGACCCGACAGCTGACGCACGGCGCTACGAGTTGACGATCGCCTGAACGAGTCCGGCAACGAGCGCTGCGCGCTCGGGCATGAGATCAAGCCGCACGTGCTCAGTTTCGGCGTGAGCACCAGCCCCGACAGCGCCAAGGCCGTCGAGGGTTCGCACGCCCACTGCAGCGGTGATGTTGCCGTCGCTACCGCCTCCGACTGCCACGCCCTTCAAATCGTTGATGCCGAAGTCTTTTGCGACACGTTCCGCCACGGCGAACAATTCTTTGGTCATCGACTCGTGCAACGGCGGGCGGTTCATCCCGCCGGACACTTCGACCCGCGCGCCGGCGAGGGTTGGCGCAAGCTTGCCCATCTCGCGTTCGAGACGGTCTTTTTCTTCGGGCAGCACGCAGCGCACATCAACGGCAATCGTCGCCGAGTCGGGTACCACGTTGTCGGCAGTGCCGGCCTTTGCAACCGTCGGCGTCACGGTGGTACCGACCTCAGGACGTGCGATGGCCGCGATGCGCGGCACTTGTGCTGCGAGTTCGACAAGCGCGTTGATGCCCTTTTCTGGTTCGAGCCCGGCGTGCGATGCGCGCCCCGTGATGTTCACGTTGAACGTGCCGGTGCCTTTTCGCGCGGTCTTGAGCGCACCACCGTCGGCACTCGGCTCGAGAACGAGCACTGCACCCGTCGCTTTTGCACGCTCTTCGAGCAGTGCTCGCGACACGTGCGAGCCGACTTCTTCGTCGGAGGTGATGAGAATCTCCGTGTGGTACCACTCCTTCACTGCGGCGACACCGTAGATCGCCTGGACGATGCCGGCTTTCATGTCGAAGATTCCCGGACCGCGGCCGATGTTGCCCTCGCGGGTGAACGGTCTCTTGGCCACTGTGCCGCGCGGGAACACGGTGTCGTGATGCCCGACGATCAGAACGCGCGTGTCATCGCTGCCCTTCCAGTGCACGTGCGGGCCACGTTCGGAGTCGATGATCTCTGGCGCCTTGCCCAACACGCGAGACATGAGCTCGGCGAGAAACTTCGCACTGGCTGCGAGACAGTCGCCTTCGAGCGACGGCGACTCGGTGTTCACGAATGCCGACAGGTCGCTGATCATCGCGTCGCCCTGGGCGTCGAGTGTCGTGCGAATCTGGGCTGCGGTGCGACCGTCAGTTGCGCCGAGTGCCATGCACCTTCATTCTGGCGGGACGTGCAAATTGAAGTGCCCGGGGCGGGACTCGAACCCACACGACGATTTCTCGTCAGGGGGGTTTAAGCCCCCCGCGTCTACCATTCCGCCACCCGGGCGAAGCAAACGTCAGGCTACGTGCGCGTCACGCGGTGCTTGCTCAAGCGACTGCCAGAGAGCCGACCGAGCGCGCGTCGCATCGGCCGCGAGGAGACGGTTGACCACGACGACACCCTCGATCATGTCGGCGACCACGGCCGCGAGCGGCCGACCTTTCACGGCAACAGAAACGATGCCGCCCTGCGTCGCGTCGCCGAATCGGCGCAATGTGCGATCGACACCCACGATGCGCGGCGGGCAGCGGAACCCGGGCGCAACGAGACCAAGTCGCCTCGCTGCGACGGCGAGAGTGCGCGCGATGGTGGCGAACTCCGCAGTGTTGAGCGTGGGCGATTGCGTCTGCATGGAACCGACCATCATCACGCAGGGGTGCGACGGTGTTTCGTGCTCCCCTTCACTACAGTTGCCGCACCGTGAGCACGCCACCCGCCGAACTCAACCCGATGCAACAGGCTGTGGTCGATGCACTCGGCAAGTCGCCCGACTGGACTCCCCTCCCGCGTGACGTAGTCGAATCCGTGCGCACACACTTGAACGAGCAACTCGCCGATGTCGCTGCGCGATTCAGTCGAGAAGACCCACTGTGGGTGAGCAAGCGGCTGCTCACCACCATTCACGGTTGTGAGGCACACCACCTTGCGTCAAAGAACTCATTCGAGTGGACCCCTGCCACTGCTCGCGGCACCGTGCTGCACAAGGCAGTAGAGCTCGGCGTGCACTGGAAGGGCGACACCGTTCCCGCCGACATCGTCGACGAAGCCATCGCACGACTCGCTGACTCCGGCAACAACGTCGCCGATTTTCTCGTCACCATGTCACCTGGCGATCAGGCACAACTGCGAAGTTACGTGGTCGATCTCTACACGCGATTCGAAGAGTGCTTTCCGAAACTGAAGCCGACGTGGCGTCCGGTCAGCGAGTCATCGGCCCGCTACGAGATGTTCGGTGGCGCCATCGTGCTCGGCACTAAGGCCGACCTCACGCTCGGCACCGCCGATCAGAAAGTGATCATCGACGTGAAGAGCGGCGGGCTGCACGCATCGCACCGCGAAGACCTGCGTTTCTATGCTCTCGTCGAGGCCTTGCGAAGCGGCATGGCACCGCGCAGACTCGCGACGTATTCATTGGCTGCTGCGCGGGCCGACGTCGAAGACGTTTCGGAAGGCGTACTGCAGGCCGCTGTGCGCAGAGTCGTGCACGGTGTACGCACCCTCGTGGCAGTCGAACTCGACGGTCGCGAGCCAACCAAGCGGCCGGCAGTTCACTGTCGCTGGTGCCCACTGCGTGAGAAGTGCGTCGAAGGTGCGGCGTTCTTATCGCGCGGGCCACTCGACGAAGAAGACGAGTTATAAGACACTCGAGCCCGCATTGCGCGGTGCTGAACTGTTCTTGGTTTACGCCGTTTTCGGCGCAAGCATTACGCCGACATCAAGGCGAGCGGCACGCCAAGCCCCGCGCCAGAACGCACGGTCGCGATTCGACGACCATCCTGCACCGCACCTTTCGGTGTGCCGATTACATCAGGGCCGAGGTGCTGTGCGGCTGCATCCATATCGGCGACCACGATGACAAAGCCCCAATAGGTTGCGTCTGAAGGCTGTCCGCCGGGCTCGACGAGTGGTGACTCGACTGACCTGGGCTCCACGAGCCGCCGCTCGACGACTTCGAGAATCACGCTGCCGAGGCGGTGAAAGCCTTGCGTGCCCCGCTCGCCTTCTTTCACTCGCTTGAGCGGTGCACCAGACGCTCGCTCGATTTCTGCACACGTTGCGCGAACATCATCGGCAAGCACCACTACATGGTCGACGCCGACGACCTCAAGTTGAAAACCAGGCTGCGGCGGCACCTGCGTGCTCAGACCGACATTTTCACTTCTCTTCGTATCTTCGACGTGCACAACAGGAAGCCCCGCGATGTGCGACGGCATGCCTGCGCATCCAGAGAGTTCGAGATGACGAATACCGACTGGCAGCGTCGGATCAATCTTGAGAGTGACCTCGCCGAGCTGTGCGTGCGCGGCGCCGTCGGCGCGACCGAAGTCATCCGGCTGCTTGATTGCGAAGCCGAGATCGTTCCAGGGTGCGACCGCACCGCCGACGACGATCGACTTGACGCGAGTCAGGAGTGGTGAGCGAGAGAACCGACTAGCGGCGACCCATGTTGGGTCGCTTGCCGTGGTTCGCCTTCGAGCGGCGCAGACGCGCCTTGCGCTTCTTGGTCTTCTTTGACATGTGCTTTCACAGTAGTGGCTCGTCGCGGCATGCTGGCGCCACGCGGGCTGCGCACCTACGACTGACTCGCGTCAGACCTGTCGGCGCCAACGCGCACGATTGCCTGAGTATGGCGTGCCGTTCACGTCAGTCTTCGAACAGACGTACACGATCGAGTTGTATGTGCCAAGCGCACCTTCCGGGGCGCAGAACGAACCCGGGCGAACGTTCACCAACGTCGACGTGGACGCAGCGGTGGTTGCCGTTACCGAACCAATTGTTGTGACCGTCGCCGACCGAGTGCCGGTGCTGGCGGCGACGGTTGTCGGCGCACTTGCGACCGTGGTCGGTGTGCTAGCGAGCGTCGTCGAGGTCGTAGAAGTGGTTGCGATTGGTGCTGCGGTGGTCGCCGGCGAACCGACAGCGACGGGCGGCGCGCTCCAGCCGCGCAGCGTGGTGCCGGCACACTGCCCCGACAACAAGTTGTTGACTCTGCCCCACTCGCTTTCATCCATCGAGAGGTTCCATCGAGCCTTCACTGAGACCCAGTTGGCGAGGTACGTGCACCAGTAGCCGCGCAGTGACGGCAACCAGTTGGATGGATCCTTGTCACTCTTTGATCGGTTGCTCGACGAAGAAACTGCGAGCAGGGTTCGCGAGTCGCTCGTGTCGTTCGCGAATGCGGTTCGCTGGGCTTCGTTCCAAGCAAAGGCCCCAGAGTCCCACGCTTCTTTCAGCGCCACGACATGGTCGATGTCGACTTGGCTTCGATCCGTCGTGCGCCTGCCGTCGTACGGCGACAGCCAGTCGGCCTCCACCACCGTGCACTTGAACGGGTCGACTTGTGCGAACCCGAGGGCGTCGCGCTTCAACACCTGCTCGCGAGCATCACAACCGTCGCCGTCGACGTCCAGCCAATGCTTGAAGAGCGAACGGCTATAGCCGCGCGGATTCTCGCGCTCGACTCGAATCGTCTTCAGCACATCAACGGCATTCAGCGTCGCACTCGAGTTCTCCACCGAGAAGTCGGTCTGCTCTGCCTCAACCGCGGTGACGACACCAGAACAAGCGACAACGGTCGCAACCGTCGCAACGGCAATACGCCACTTCACGTGGTGACCGTGGCTCCGCCGATAAACGTGAGTTGCTCGTCCTCGTCCTGCATGTCGATGAAGATGCACTCCCCAGGGCAGACGTCGGCAGCCATCACCACAGATGACTGATGCTTGGGGTCGACTTCGGCGAGACTGCCCGCGCTACCCGGATCGTTGAGGATGACGCCGTTCTCTACGACGTAGGCGATGCCGTCTTCGAGCTGAGTGAACACGTCGGGGCAATGGTCGACACAAAGACCATCACCTGTACACAGGTCTTGGTCGATCCACACTCGCACGCCGTCAGGCTACGGAAGGAAAGCAATCAACACCAAGACGAGCAGCGAGACGTTTCGCACGATGTCGCGCGCACCGATGGGTCGTTGACTCGCGCCGCCGAAGCACATGCACGGTGGACGCTCTGCGTTTCGCATCTGACTGACAAGCAACACGGTGAAGGCAATTAGAAGTGCGCCGCCTGCCACGAGAAAACCTCGCTGCCACGAGTCACCGAGCACCACACCGAGCCCGATCACGATTTCGGCGAGCATCACAAGAATCGCCACGGCCCTCGGTACGCCCAGACGTTCGGCCGACTTTGGCCACTCACGCCCCGACAACACTTTCGCCACACCTGCGTAGACGAACACGGCACCAACTGCGGCTGCAGCGAGCGTGGAAACGTTCACGCTCGACTAGCCCTCGATGTGAGCGTCGCCGGTCTTGCCCTTGAAGAACACCATCGCCGGCCGGTTGCCATCGATTACGCGCAGGTCGGTGACCGCGCCGACCACGAGGTCGTGGTCGCCCACTTGTCGCACCTCGTGCACCTTGCAATCGACAGTTGCAAGCACACCTGGCAACACTGGCGAACCATTCGCCGAATCTTCAATGCGTAGGTCTCCGAATCGTGATCCTTCGACTGAGTCTTTGGCGAATCGCCAACACAGGTCCGACTGCGTCGCCGCGAGCACGTTGGCGCAAAAATTGCCCGAAGATGCAATGAGCGGCCAGGTTCGCGACGAACGCCCGATGAAAAAGCCAGCGAGCTGAGGTTCGAGCGAAATTGAGACGAACGAACCAATAGTTATGCCGTGCGGCTCGCCCGATGCAGCGCGACCTGTGACGACTACTACTCCAGTTGGTAGGTGACCGAAGACTTTGCGAAACTCGTTCTTGTCTGGGTTTGACGCTGGTCCGTCAGTCACGCTCTACACGTTACGACGTTGACCGAATCACCTTCGCGAGCAGCGAACACTCGCACTGGGCTTCCGTCGGCGATCTGACTCGTCACCCGCGAGATTTCGTCATCGGTGCGCGACGGGTCGTGGTGAAAGAGTGCAAGCTGGCGCACACGACTGGTTTCAGCGACCCATCTTGCGTACGCAAAGGTGGAGTGCCCCCACGTGCACTTCGTGGCGAACTCTTCGTCGGTGAACTGCGCATCATGAATGAGAAGGTCCACGTCTTCGCAGAGCTCGCTCGCACCGGCGGAGATGGCGAATTTGCCGGACTGGGGTTGTTGGTGATCGGAGAGATACGTGACGCTCGCGCCTTCGTAGCTCAGCCTGAAGCCGAGCGTCGGCCCGACGTGTGGCACGAAACGACTGCGCACGGAATATTTGCCAATGGTGAAATCGTCGTCGCCAATCTCGTGGAACACGATTCGCGCCGCAAACTGTTCGAGCGGCACCGGGAACATCGGCGGCTTGATCTTCTCCAAGAACAGTTCCTTGATGGTTCGACCGTCAGGTTGCTTCGGTGCGTAGATCTCAAGCGTCGTCTCTGGATCAAGCAGTGGCTCGAAGAACGGCAACCCGAGCGTGTGGTCGTAGTGCAGGTGCGTGAGCAAACAGACGATGCGCAGCTGCTTCGTGCCGTTGCACTGGCGACCGAAATACCGAACACCCGTACCGAGATCGAATACGACGGGTACTTCGTCTGGCGTGCGCACTGAGACGCACGAAGTATTTCCGCCGTAGTGATGTGTGTCGTGGCTATGGCAGGGGGTCGAGCCGCGCACCCCGTGAAATGACACCGTCATCCCGGGCTGCGACACGTTCATGAGCGTTGATGACGCTAAGTGGAAAGGACATATTCGGCTAGGGCGTGCGGCGGTGACGTTCGTCGCAACGCGCACCGTCTAGGGTCGATTTCATGACTGCCGATGCTCGCGAGTCGGGACGTGTTCAGGGCAAGAATGCGCATGAAGTGCGAACCGGATCCGTGCGGGCCAGCGAGCTCGACGTCACATATCTCGAGTGCGGCGATGGGCCGCTCGCCGTTTGCATGCACGGTTTCCCTGACTCACCGCATACCTGGCGGCACCTCATGCCCGAACTGGCGAAAGCCGGTTACCGAGCAGTAGCACCCTTCATGCGCGGCTACGCGCCGACCAGCGTGCCGTCATCTGGCGTGTATCAGACCGCCGCCCTCGCGCGAGATGCCAACGCCCTGCACGAGGCACTCGGCGGCGACGAGCGTGCCGTCATCATCGGCCACGACTGGGGTGCTCCCTCGGTGTGCGGAGCCGCGATCGACGCCCCCGAGCGTTGGAGCAAAGTCGTGAGCATGGCGGTGCCGCCCGGCCCCGCACTCGGTGCCGCGTTTCTCGGCAACCTGGCGCAGGTGCAACGCAGTTGGTACATGTTCTTCTTCCAGCACGGGTTGTCGAACCACGTCGTGGCAGCGAATGATCTCGCCTTCATCGACATGCTCTGGTCGCAATGGTCACCGGATTACCAAGCAGACGTCGATCTTTCTCACGTCAAGTCGTCGCTGCGCGACAGTGCAAACCTGCAGGCTGCGCTCGGTTACTACCGCGCGACGCTCGGCGACGGCAAGCGCGACCCCGAACTGGCAGACCTACAACAACGAATGGGCGGCGAATATCCAAAGCAGCCGCTTCTCTACTTGCACGGCGAGAACGACGGTTGTATCGGACGTGAGGTTGCCGAAGCTGCCCGTGGAATGTCGCCAGCGAACGTGCGGTACGAGTTCATTGAGAAGGCTGGACACTTCATGCAACTCGAGCAACCGAGTCGCGTGAACGCGCTCATCCTCGA
>JBMTYA010000048.1:0-9963 GCA_049454015.1 Ilumatobacteraceae bacterium
AAGGTGTCGGAGCGTCGAGCGGAGACACCCGTAGACAAGGTGTCGGAGCGGGCGGCGAAGACGCTTGATGCCGTGCAACTCATCGAGCGCGGCGAGATCGCCTTCGTCATCAACACACCTCAGGCATCGGGCACCCACAGCGACGGTGAGGCGATTCGCAAGGCCGCCAACGTGAAGGGCGTGGCACTGGTGACCACCGTCCGCGCTGCGCGTGCAGCGGTGCAGGGCATGCGTGAGCGGCGCCAACCTCCACTCGGCATACGTTCGCTGCAGGAGTACCACGGAAAGTCCTCGTGAGCGTGCGATGAACGGCTCGACGCACAGCGACATGTCGGTGCGTATCGGCACGGTCACCCTGCCAAGCCCGGTACTCACCGCGTCGGGAACCGCAGGTCACTCCGACGAACTTGCCGCCTACGTAGACCTCGCATCAATTGGTGCGGTGGTGGTGAAGTCAATGGCGTCTTTCGAGTGGCAGGGCAACCCTGCACCGCGTTTGCATGCGGTGGACGGCGGCATGATCAACGCAGTCGGTTTGCAAGGTCAAGGCACCGAGCACTGGATGCAACACGAGCTACCGCGACTACGCGCTCGTGGCGCGCGGGTGGTGGCGAGCATCTGGGGCTTTCGAGAGAGCGAATACGAAACGGCGGCGCGCGCGCTCGCCTCGGTGGCCGATCAGCTCACCGCTGTTGAAGTGAATCTCTCATGTCCGAACCTCGATCATGCGCGCACGATGTTTGCCCACGACGCAGCGCAGTCGGCGCGCGTAATCACGTCGGTGCGCGACGCACTGTCTCGCGGCAGGTCAACGAGCACGTCGTCTGCTGGTCTGCCGATTTGGGCGAAGCTAAGCCCCAACACCGACCGGCTCGTTGACATCGCCGGGGTGGTGGCAAGTGCTGGCGCTGATGCGCTGGTGCTGGTGAACACCGTGCTCGGCATGCAGATCGACACAGAGACGCGTCGACCCGTACTTGGTAACGGTGGTGGCGGGCTCAGCGGTTCAGCAATTCATGCGGTCGCAGTACGCAGCGTCTACGACGTGCGGGCGGCACACCCGAGTGTTCCAATCGTCGGCGTCGGGGGAGTCGCTCGCGCCGAACATGCCATCGAGCTCATGCTCGCTGGTGCGAACGCTGTGCAAGTCGGCACAGCGACCTTCGCCGACCCGCGAGCCACGGCGAAAATTCAGCGCGGTATGCAGCGATGGGCACGACGTCACGGAGTCACTTCGTGGGGTGAGATCGTCGGGGCAGCCCACTAACCTTTTTCTATGGCAGTGTCGCCGACAACAACGCGACAATCCGATGAGACGTTTACTCGTGCCACTAAGTTGCGTAACGATATTGGTGCACTCATCGCGAGTGTCGCCGACGGGTCAGTCACTCTCGCGCAAGTGTTCGAACGCTCAGCCACCGAAGCCGTGTGCGGCTTCGTGTACCTGGTCAAGATTGCCGAGTCAGTCCCTGGAATCGGCAAGGTGCGAGCACGACGCGTGCTTGAAGAACACGGGTTGGGTGAGCGCACCCGCGTGAGTGAGGTGCCGAGCTCGGTTCGCGAGTCGTTGATGAAGGTGCTGCGGTGATGATGATCCGCCCGTGCGCGAGGAATCTCGCATGAGCGGTCTTGTGTTCGTGGTATCGGGCCCCGGCGGCGTTGGCAAGAGCACGCTCGTGGGCGAGCTCATGAAGCGCGACCCAGAGTTGTGGTTGAGCCGCTCGTGGACCACCCGCGAGCAACGACCGGGCGAAGCACCCGACGCGTACCACTTCGTCACCCGAGCACAATTCGAAGCCCATATTGATGCCGGCGGCTTTCTTGAATGGACGAATTTCCTGGGCAACTATTACGGCACTCCACAGCCCAACCCGCCCGCAGGCAAAGACATCGTGCTGGAAATCGAAGTTGACGGTGCCAGCCAGGTGAAAATGCAGCATCCGAATGCCGTGCTCATCTTTGTATTGCCGCCGTCCCGCGAAGAGCAGCGGGCACGTCTCAACGCTCGCGGCGACGACGAGCGCAAGGTTGATCAGCGCCTGCGCAAGGCCGAAGAAGAAGAGCCGGTGGGCATGGCTCTCGCCGACCACGTGATCGTGAACCAGCAGTTGGAAAAGACGATTGCCGACATGCTCAATGTCATCAAAGAGGCGCGCCGCCAACGCACCTGAGGCACTGAAAACACGAGCCCGCCGCGCAAGACCGCTAGGCTGTGGGGGTTCTGAACCGCTTGTTCAGCCCCGCACAAGAAGGAGTGTTGTGACTACGAACCCCGAGAGCACCATGATGTCCCCGCAGATCGAGAAGCTGATGGATCGCACCAAGTCGAAGTTCAGCCTCGTGACGCTGGCGGCCAAGCGTGCCCGCGAGATCACCGAGTACTCCGGCAACCTGCGCATGAGCGAAGTGGTTGGCCCGACGGTGCAGACCGTCAGCACCAAGCATCTCTCGGTGGCGTTCGAAGAAATCGCAGCCGACAAAGTGCGCTTCGTTCCCAAGACTCTCGAAGAAGTGCGCGCCGAAATTGCCGAGCGCCAGCGCATCGAAGACGAAGCGAATGCACTTGCGGCCTCGGAAGAGACGCAAGAAGAGCAGGCGTAAGTCGCTCTCATGACGCGCAAGTACACCTTCACCTCGGAGAGTGTCACCGAGGGTCACCCCGACAAGATGGCTGACCAGATCAGCGACTCGGTGCTCGATGCGATTCTCGCCGAAGACCCGCACGGTCGCGTCGCTTGCGAAACGTTGCTCACCACTGGCTTGTGCGTGGTGGCTGGTGAAATCACCACCTCCGCATACGTTGACATTCCCAAGTTGGCGCGCAACACCATCAAAGAAATCGGCTACGACAACGCTGCGTACGGCTTCGACGGCAACACCTGCGGTGTGATCATCAGCATCGACGAACAGTCGAGCGATATCGCGATGGGCGTCGACAAGAGCGAAGAGTTGCGCGGCGGCAAGAGTGGCGAAGACAAACTCAACTCACAGGGTGCCGGCGACCAGGGCATGATGTTCGGCTACGCGTGTGACGAGACACCCGAGCTGATGCCGCTGCCGATCTATCTCGCACACCGTCTTGCTGAGCAGCTCACTGAGGTGCGCAAGTCCGGTGCAGTGCCTTACCTCCGCCCTGACGGCAAGACCCAGGTCACCTTCGACTACGAAGATGGTGTGCCAGTGCGTTTGCGCACTGTGTTGATCAGCACGCAGCACGCCGATGGCATCTCGCGCGACACCGTGATTCGCCCCGACCTCATCGAGCAAGTGATTCGCCCGACGATTCCTGCCAAGTTCGCCAAAGACGACTATGCGGTCTACGTGAACCCGACCGGCGAGTTCGTGAAGGGTGGACCTCACGCCGACACCGGCCTCACTGGTCGCAAGATCATCGTCGACACCTACGGCGGCATGGGTCGCCACGGTGGCGGTGCGTTCAGCGGCAAAGACCCGTCGAAGGTCGACCGCTCTGCTGCGTATGCCGCCCGTTGGGTGGCCAAGCACGTGGTGGCGTCAGGCGCTGCGCGTCGTTGCGAAGTGCAGGTGGCGTACGCAATCGGTATGGCGCAGCCCGTCAGCATCCTCGTTGAGACGTTCGGCACCAACAAGATCGAAGAAACGAAGATTGAGCAGGCCGTGCGCGACACGTTCGACCTTCGCCCTGCTGCAATCGTGCGCGACCTCGACTTGAAGCGCCCGATTTACCGCAAGACTGCCGCGTACGGTCACTTCGGCCGCAACGACCCCGCATTCACGTGGGAGCAGTTGTCGCGTCTCGACGCTTTCCGCAAAGCCGCCAAGCTGTAATTCATCGTTGGGGCGCCACGCTCCAGGCGACTGCCATTCGGCACTAGGTCGGTACACGTCACGCCTACTCTCGTAGGTGCCGTGACGCGAATCGCCCGTGTAGTCGTCGACGTCACCGGAGTCGATAAACCATTCGACTACGCGATTCCCGATTCGCTCGCAGACACCGTCGTCGTTGGTTCGCGGGTGCGAGTGCCGCTGCATCGTCGCGAAGTGCCGGGCTGGGTGATGGCGCTGTTGTCACCCGACGACGCAGGCGTTGACATTGCGAAGCTGTTGCCGATCCGCAAAGTCACTTCAGTCGGCCCTTCGGCTGAGGTGGTTGATCTCGTCGAGTGGGCGAGCGTTCGCTGGGCATCACGTCGGCGACCGTTCTTTGTTTCCGCATCGCCAACCAAAGCGGTGCCGCGATTGGTGGCGCCGCGATATTCACCGCGTGCCACGGCTGCCGCCGGCGACGTAGTTGGCGACCTGCTCGTGCGTGGCGGTGGAGTGGTGCGTTGCGGCCCGGCAACCACAGGAATCGACACGGTGCTTGCGGCCGCAGCACTCGGGCCTGTGCTTGTAGTGGTGCCGACCATCGTGCGGGCGCGCAGGCTGGCAGCGGAGTGCAGGCGTCACTCGCGTACCACGGCAGTGTTGCCAGATGAATGGGTAGCGGCAGCCTCTGGCGTCGATGTGGTGATCGGGGCCCGCTCGGCCGTGTGGGCGAGCGTGCCTGCGCTGGCCGCCGTGGTGGTGCTCGATGAACACGATGACACGCTTCAAGAAGAACGCTCACCTACCTGGCACGCCCGCGAAGTGGCGATTGAACGGGCGAGACGTGCGGGTATCCCGTGTCTACTTGTGTCGGCGGTGCCGACGGTGTCGGCAACGCACTGGGCTGGTGACCGTTTGGTAGTCACCCCGGGTGCGGCGCGTTGGCCGCGAGTGACGGTAATCGACCGCAACGCACAAGAGCAGTGGGCATCGTCGCTCGTTACGAGCCCGCTCATCCAGTTGCTGCGCGACCACAGCAAGCGAGTGGTGTGTGTATTGAACGTGAAAGGTCGAGCACGGGCAATGGCCTGCGACTCGTGCCGCACAGTGGCACGATGCGAAAACTGCGGTGCGGCAGTGACGCAAACCCAGGAGCATGAGTTTGAGTGCCCCCGTTGCGATACTCGCCGACCAGCCGTGTGTCTCTCGTGCGGTTCGCAAAAGATGCGGGCGATACGCATTGGCATTTCGAGATTGTGTGAAGAACTCGAGGCTGCGGCCGGGCGGCGAGTGCAAGAAGTAAAGCCCAACACCGAGTCACTCGATGTGACGGCGTCCGTGTTCGTCGGCACCGAGGCTGTGTTGCATCGCATCGACCGTGCCGACGTGGTGGTGTTTCTCGATCTCGACTCTGAGCTTCTTGCTCCACGTTTTCGTGCGAGTGAGCAGGCTCTCGACTTGCTGCTACACGGGGCCCGTCTCGTGCCTGACGGAGAACTTCTCGTGCAGACCACCGTGCCAAACCACGAAGTGTTGGCCGGGCTCGTCGTGGGAGACTTTTCATCGCATCAGGCGGCAGAAACTGAACGACGGCGCCGATTGTCGCTGCCGCCGTTCGGGGCATTGGCAGAGATCAGTGGGGCTGGCACCGCCGACGCCGTTGCTCACCTGCGCAGTTCGTTGCTTGTGCAAGTGGCAGGCAACGACGAGCGTGCCCTAGTGCGAGCTGCTACCTGGGACGCGTTGAGCGAAGCGTTGCTGAGCGTGCCGAAGGGCAAGCAACGTGTGCGAGTGGCAGTCGACCCGGCCCGCGCCTAGCCGCACGTCACTGCGCATGACAGGACGTCACTATTCGCGAGTCACGTGCAGAACACGATAACCCTGCTTGCTTGCGTGACGCACGACGCTGTAACCCTCACCGACGAGCCACTTGGCGAGCGAGTCTGAGCCGAGGTTCTTGTGCACGACAAGGTCGGCACAGCCACCAGGCGCCATTCTCGGCAGCCATTCCTTTAACAACTGGTGGAGTGCTTCTTTGCCCACGCGAATTGGTGGGTTCGACCAGACAGCGTCGAACACGAGGTCGCTTGGCACCTCGCCCGGCGACGCCACGCGTACGTTCGACAACTTATTGAGCGCCACGCTTGCGCGCGTCACTTCGAGCGCGCGTTCGTTGACATCAACAGCCCACACAACGGCCTCTGGGCGCAGCATCGCAAGTGCGACAGCAATTGCTCCACCACCGCAACCAAGGTCGAGCAATGTGCTGCCTGACGGCACGTCGGCGTTCTCGATTAAGACGCGTGTACCCCAATCGAGCTCGCCCTGGTTGAATACTCCGCGATCACCAGCGAGAAGCATGTTCAACTTTCGTACCTTCACCTCGTGCGTCGTCGGAGTTGACGCCGACGACGGTTGTGACGTGAAGTAGTGGTCAGACGTCGACATGCTCATCGGTAGCCTTACACAGCGTGACGTACGAAATTCGCACCTTCGGCGACCCCGTGCTGAAGGCCGTCGCAGAGCCTGTCAACAACATTGACGAAAAGCTGGTGCGACTCACTGACGAGATGTTCGACGTGATGTACAAGGCTCCTGGCATTGGGCTGGCCGCCCCGCAAATTGGTGTGCAACGCCAAGTGTTCGTCTATGACATTGACGAAGAGCGCAAAGTGATCCTCAACCCGCAGATCGTGGAGTCGAGCGGGGAGTGGGTGTACGACGAAGGCTGCCTCTCCATCCCTGGTCTGTACGTGGAAATGCTGCGACCAAAGAAGGTGCTCGTGCGCGGCATCAACCTTGACGGCAATCAAGTGGAGTTTGAGGCCGACGAATTACTTGCGCGTCTCTTTCAGCACGAGATTGACCACCTCAACGGCGTGCTGATGTTCGACCGCATGACGCCCGATCAGCGCAAAGAGGCGGTCAAGCTCTACCGCGCGCGTGAAGGCCAGCCCAAAGACGCCGAGCCGTATCACCTGAAGCTGGTGTGACGCAGACGCTCGCGAAGCCGGCCCAGCGGTGAGCACGCTCGCACCACTGCCGACAAGCGGCGCTCGTCGCATCGTCTATTTCGGCACACCGGATGTCGCGGTTCCACCGCTGCGAGCGCTCGTGGCGGCCGGTGTCGAAGTTGCGCTCGTCGTGACGAGAGTGGATAAGCGCCGCGGTCGCGGTTCGACGCTCTCGCCAAGCCCGGTGAAGGCGGCAGCGCTCAACCTCGGTTTGCGAGTCAGTCACATCATGGCCGATGCCCTCGAGGTCGGCGCCGATCTCGGCGTGGTGGTGGCGTACGGGCGAATCATCCCCATGGAGCTGCTTTCGAAATTGCCGATGGTCAACGTGCACTTCTCGCTCTTGCCACGCTGGCGCGGCGCAGCGCCGGTCGAGCGTGCGCTCATGGCTGGCGACACAGAGACAGGCATCTGCATCATGCGAGTGGAAGAAGGGCTCGACACTGGCGTGGTGTACGACCGTGTCGTTGTGACGATTCGTAATGATCACACGCTCACAACTCTGCGCAGCGAACTGGTCGAGGCGTCGCTTCAGCCATTGATTCGTGCTGTGACGCAAGGTTGCGGGGCCGGTGAACCGCAACGTGGTGAGTCGACTCACGCAGCCAAGATTGAGCCGAGCGAGCTACAGATTCGCTGGGCGGCAGGCGCACATGAGATTGTTGCCCTCACGAAGCTGGAAACTGCGTGGTTCATGCTCGGTGGCAAGCGTGTGCGACTGCTCGCTGCACGAGTTGCCGGTGTTGCGGGTGCGCCGATTGCCGGTGTTGCGGGTGCGCCGATTGCCGGCACGGTCGTGCGCATTGACGCCGACGGGGTCACAGTTGCCTGCGGCGACGGCGCAGTCACGCTGCTCGTGGTGCAGCCCGAGGGCAAGACTGCGATGTCGGCGGCGGCGTGGGCCAACGGGGCGCGACTGCCCTCGTCGTTAGCCTGAACGCTTCATGTTGCGACTCGTATTGCCGAAGGGCTCGCTTGAAGCGGCGACATTCGACTTGTTCGACGCCGCTGATCTGACGGTCAAGCGTTCGTCACAAGTCGACTATCGCGCGTCGATTGTCGACCCGCGCATCGACGAGGTGCGAATCCTGCGCCCGCAGGAGATACCCACCTATGTGGCAGAGGGCCTCTTTGATATCGGCATCACCGGCCGTGACTGGATCGAAGAGACCGGCAGCGTCGTCGAGTCGCTTGGCAAGCTGAACTACTCCAAAGCCACCAACGACCCGGTTCGCATCGTGGTGGCGGTTGCCAATGACTCGAAATTTCAGAAGGTCGCCGACTTGCCGCGCGGCGTGCGGGTGACGAGCGAGTATCCGCGGCTCACGAAGAAGTTCTTCCAAGAGCACGGCATCGACGCCGATGTGCGTTTGTCGTACGGTGCGAGCGAAGCGAAGATTCCCGACATCGCCGACTGCGTTGTTGACCTCACCGAGACAGGCCGCGCCCTGCGAGCTGCTGGTCTGCGCATCATCGACACCATCATCACGAGCCACACCGAATTGATCGCCAACCCAGCGTCATTCGCTGACTCGAAGAAGCGCCATGCAATGCAGCAGTTGCTCACGTTGCTTGAAGGCGCACTCGAAGCCCGCGGCAAAGTGCTCGTCAAGCTGAATGTAAGCGACGCCAGTTACGCGGCGGTGCTGAAGGTGCTGCCGGCCGCCAAGTCGCCGACTGTGTCGAAGCTTGCCTCAGGCGACTGGGCAGTTGAGTCGGTGGTGGAGAAACGTCTCGTTAATACGGTGATTCCGGCGCTCAAAGATGCAGGCGCCACCGACATTCTCGAATTGCCGATCTCCAAAATCATCCACTAGGGGCGTGCGAGTCGCGCCTCGTTTCGCGCAGTGCAGGGCAAGTTGCGTCTGAGGCCCGCCGGACACGAACATAGACGGGTGAGCGCAGCAAGCACCAAAAGCCATTCGGCAGCCAGCACCACCGACCGTGCAGCAATTGTGGCGGCACCTAAATCGCTGCTGCATGATCACCTGGACGGCGGTCTGCGTGTCGAGACCATCCTCGAAATCAGCGATGAGATTGGCCACACGTCGCGTCTGCCCACCACCGACAAAGCGGCGCTTCAAGCGTGGTTCACCGCAGGGGCCGAGGCCCGCGACTTGCTCAAATATCTCGCCACCTTTGAGCACACCGTCGCCTGTATGCAAACGGAGTCACACATTGAGCGCGTCGCCTACGAGGCGGTGAGCGACCTCGCCGACGATGGGGTGGTGTACGCCGAAATTCGCTACGCGCCAGAGCTGCACAACCTGCCCTTTGCCACGAGCGCCGACGCGATTGCCGCGGGCTTCAGACGAGCAGAAGCCGATGCGAAATCACGTGGCAAATTCATCAGTGCGCACCTCATCGTGTGTGCGATGCGCACAGAGAAGCGATCGCTCGAGGTAGCCAAGTTTGTCGACGCACACCGGCATCGCGAACCAAAGATTGTTTCGTTCGACTTGGCCGGGGCCGAGACTTGGTGGCCGCCGAGCTTGCACGCCGAAGCGCTGACGTTTGCGCGTTCTCGCCACCTGAACATCACCATCCACGCGAGCGAGCCACCCGACCTCGAACTCATCAGCGACGCTCTCGCGCACGGGGCGCATCGAATCGGTCACGGGGTGCGTCTCAACCGTGACACGACGCCCGACCGAGACGGCACGCTGCAGCTCGGGCCACTCGCGCAGTTCGTGCTCGACCGCCAAGTGCACCTTGAGATGGCCCCGACCTGCAACACGCAGATCGGGGCGGTCAACAAGGTGAGTGAACACCCGATCGGCGCGTTCTTGCGGCAAGGCTTCAACGTGAGCGTCAATACCGATAACAGGTTGATGAGCAAGGTCTCACCCTCAAGTGAGATGCACGCGGTGTCGACTGCATTCGGGTTGTCGTGGACTGAAATCGGCAAACTGGTGGAAAATGCGATTTCGTCAGGTTTTGCACCCTACGAACTGCGCCAGCGCATCTTGCGTGACATCGTGCGGCCCGCCTACGCGCGCCTCGCCGCCTAACGGGCGAGCCGTACCTCGACGACAATCCCCGGGAACTGCAGCGTCACTTCGCCAAACAGCATCTCGTTGTCGTTGGTGATTGGTGACTTCGACGCCACCACGGTGAGTGCCGCTGTGTCGTGCTTGACCTCGGGCCCCTCGAGTCGGGCACA
>JBMTYA010000049.1:0-9932 GCA_049454015.1 Ilumatobacteraceae bacterium
GATCTCCAAGCGCCTGCGCTCACTCGGGCTTACTGACGACGTCTGGCGTGAGTAGACCTTACGCATTTGCATGACGTCGAACGACTTGCCTGATTCGTCTCAGCTGGGTAACGCTTCTGTCTCGTCGCAGACGAATGCTGCTTCTGTCTCGCCGCGCCGGCTCGCCGTTGCGTCGGGTGCGTTGTTCTTTGTCAACGGCATGGTCTACGGCAACTGGTTGCCACGCATCCCCGAACTAAAAGACCAGCTGGGGTTGAGCAACACCAACCTCGGCATCACGTTGCTGGGTGGGGGAATTGGCGGCATCATCGGTTCGCTGCTCGCGGGTCGAGTGACGACGCGGTTGGGCAGCCGACGGCTATTGCTGCGCACCATCGTGCCGTTGCCAATCGTGATGGCGGCGATTCCCTACGTCGGTGAAGCGTGGATGTTGCTCGCGACTCTGTCGCTGATCGGCTTGATCGATGTGTGGGCTGATGTTGCGATGAACGAACAGGGAGTGATAGCGCAAGAGCGACTCGGCCGCTCCATCATGAACCGGCTGCACGGTCTGTGGAGTCTCGGCTTTGGCACCGGAACTCTGGTTGGTTCTTTGGCTGGCGGTGTAGGCGTGAGTTTTCGTGTGCAGGTCGTGGCGGTCGCGCTGGTGCTGCTCGGCGTGGTCGGTGTCGTCGCGAGATCGCTCGAGCGCACTGATCCAAAACCTCAAGCCGCGCAAACCGGTGATGGGTCGAACCTGCGGCATCTCGGAATCGCGGCAATCGCCCTCGCCGTTGCTGGTGCAGGTGCAATTGCCCTTGAGGGTGCGCCCAACGAGTGGGCCGCACTCTTGATGCGAGACGACTTCGGCTTCGGTGAGTGGGCCGGTTTCGGCACGGTGGCGTTCGGCCTCGGAATGCTTATTGGGCGGCTGTCGGGTGATCATGTAATCGAGCAGTTCGGTGAGCGTCTCGTGTTTCGTATCGCACCGTTCTTGATCGCAATCGGGTTGTTGGCGGTAGTGGTCGGTGACGTGGCGTATGTCGGGCTCGCTGGACTGTTCGTGTCGGGCCTCGGTCAGTCGGTGATTTTCCCCCGTCTCTATCTGCTTGCGGCGCGCGTGCCGGGCATGAGCGCGGGTGGTGGGCTCGGAGCAATGCTCATTGGATTGCGGCTTGGCGGAATGGCGACGTCGGTCTCGATGGGTGCGCTGTCCAACGGGGCCGATCTGCAGTTCGCCCTCACTGTGGTTGGAATAGTGGCACTAGCGATGGTGCTCGCTGCCAGTGCAGTGGTGTCACGGCGCGTGCGCGCGTAGTACGGTGCATTCGATGCAAGTTCGCAAATTTGTGGTGACGTGTGAAGACGTCCTCGCTGAGCTGGGTCGCCCAACTGGCCGAACCGTGCGTCGCGCTGTGTGCAGTGCAGTGATTGCCAACCCGCTCGCTGGCAAGCCCGGTGCCAACCTCGCCGAACTGGAGTCGATGGGTGCCGAGATCTCTGGCGAATTGGCGGCGCGCGCACTCGCCGCACTCGGCGTGGATGCTTCAGCGGTGACGGCGTACGGCAAAGGTGCCATCGTCGGCACACACGGCGAAATTGAGCACGCTGCTGCGCTCATCCACCCACGCTTCGGTGCCCCTGTTCGCAAAGTCGTGATCAAGGGTGACGACATCATTCCGTCAACCAAGAAAATCGGCGGCCCGGGTGCCCACATCACCTTGCCGATCACGAACAAAGACGACATCTGGTCGTTCGACGAGATGGACGCTATCGACGTGTGGATTGCTGATGCACCGATGCCGGACGAAATCGTGGTGAGTGTCGCTCTCGCTGTCGGTGGGCGACCGTTCGCGCGAACGAAGAAGCCGTCATGACATTGACCATGAGGTCGTCATGACGTTCAAGGCGATGATCCTGCTCACGCGTCGCGCCGACATGACGCATGAGCAGTACGAACAGTGGTGGCTCAATGTGCACGTACCGCTCGCAAAGCAGCTGCCAGGATTGCGCGCTGCGACATTCAACGTGGTGCAGAACCCGGGCACCGGCGAACCCGACGGCATCACCGAGCTGTGGTTCGACTCACGCGAAGCGTTCGACGCTGCTTACGCGAGTGAGATTGGCAAAAAGGTTGTTGCCGACTCGATGGCCAACGTGTCGAGCCGCGTGCGGATGTTCGTTGACGAACACCGCGTCGTCGGCTGAATCAAGCTGTCGCGACGAGCCACTTCAGCTCGCCCGCGTGTCAGTGCTGCGTTGTCTAGACCTCGACGCTCGTTAGGTCAGGGCCGGCGATCACGGTGCCACTGAAGTGCTTGCCAGCCAGTGCGACCCAGTCGCCTTCTTGCCCGGGTTGCATCGCTGGCACATAGTGCGTGAGCACGAGAGTCTTCACGCTCGCGCGCGTGGCGGTTTGGCCCGCGTCTTCGACGGTGGAGTGGTAGTCGAGAATGTCATTGAGTCGCGGCGCTTGTGCAGGCAGCATCTTCTTCATCGCATCAACGAGATCTGGTCGCAAGACCGTTTGTACGTATACGTCGGCATTCGCGCAGAGAGCATCGAGTTCTGCGCAGGGCACGGTGTCACCAGCCAACGCGGCGACCTTGCCTTCGGCTTCAAAACGGTATCCGACAGTGGGCGACACGGGGCGGTGGTCGGTGCGACCGACCTTGACGGTCACTTCACCGATGGAGAACATATCGCCTGGCGCCACCTCAGTTACCTCTATCTGCATGCCAGGGCCCGACCTCAAGTCTGCGTGGTGATCGAGGCGGTATTGCTCATCGAGCGAAAGCATCGTTCGTAAACCGTCAACAATCTTTTTCGTGCCAACAGGCCCGTAGATCTTTGTGATAATCGGATTCGGCGACATAATCCAGCGTGACGTGACGATGTCGTTCAAGTCGCTGATGTGGTCACTGTGCAAGTGCGTGAGCAAGATTGCCGAGACGAAAGGCGGAAATACGCCCGCAGCGGTCATGCGCATCACGCAGCCGCGCCCGCAGTCGACCACGATGTGTTGGCCCGCAGCTTGCACGAGTGTGGATGGTCCAGCACGGTTCGGGTCGGGAATCGGGCTGCCGGTGCCGAGCAGGGTGATTTTCATAGACGCCGCCTAGTTCTTGTCTGCGTGAGTATGGCCGCAAGTTTCATTGGCTCGACCTTAGGCGTTGCGTAGCATCTCCCGTCGTGTCGTGGCGTTTGGTGCGGCTTGAGGAGCACGAGTTCTTCGTACGCGGCGTTCGTGAGCCGGTACGCCGTGTTCGCATAGGTGAGCGTTGGGTCGATGTCTGGATTCCACGTGGCATGCCGAGCGGCTTGCTCGTAGCCCATGACGGGCAGAATATTTTTGACGACCGCAGCGCGACTCATCGACAAACGTGGGCTGCCGCTCGGGCCGCAGAGCGCGCGGCCACGCGTTTAGGTGTGACCCCACCTGCAGTTGTCGGTGTGTGGAACGGATCGACCGCACAGCGTCCTTATCAGCGCGGCTATGAACTCGCACCGCAGAAATTGATGAGTGCTGTGATGAAGGTTGACCCCCGAGTCGCAAATTGGTTCGACCACTCACACTTGTGCGGTGACGAATATCAATCCGAACTTGCAGAGGTCATCATTCCGCGAGTCGCAGAAATGATTGGCGCGAACCTGCCCGTTGCGATGATGGGTTCGAGCATGGGTGCACTCGCCACGTTGTACGCGTTAGGTGAGCGACCAGAGTTGTACGGGTGCGGGCTCGCATTCTCGGTGCACTGGCCCTTTGCTGGTGATTCGCTCGTTGATGCACTCATCAATCACCTGCCTGCCCCGGGCAAGGTTCGCGTGTGGATGCAGAACGGAACAGGCGGCCTTGACTCCTCATATGCGCCGTTTCAACTTCGTGCAGATGCGTTACTGATCTCGCGCGGTTATCGTCGCGGCCGCAACTTCGAATCTCGAGTGCTACGCAGAAGCGGGCACAACGAATGGTCGTGGGCCCGCCGACTCCCTGATGCCGTTGAGTGGTGGCTGCGCGGCCTCTGACGGTGTCGTAGTTTTCCTGCGGCTGGGACCACTGTCTGTCTCGAAGCCGTCTTGGCGCGCACCTGCGAAAGCGCAGTTTCGTGTCAAGTTACCGAACTTCGCCGTGAGCACGAGCACGAATTGCTGCGTGCGAATACGGAACGCGCATGAGGTCATGTCGTACGACATCGTGCTCAATCTTGAATACCGACTCGACAATCGCTCGGTATCCGTCGGGGCTTCGCGAGTATCTGCCACGGTCAAGTTTGGAAAATATTCTTGCAATCGGGTGCTGACCTTTAGCCAGTGTGTTATCAAAGGTAATGAGCCGGCCATTCGGTGCGAGACACTCGGCAAGTGATTTCATGAGATGGGAGCACTCGGAGTCATCGAGATGGTGGAGTACACCGAGCAGCATGACTCGGTCAAAGACTCCGAACTCCTTGAAGGCCGGGTCGTTGACATCGCAGACCTCGAAACGCCCCTTGTCGCCGTAAGTGGTTCGGGCTTTGGCGATGTAGTCAGGGTTATGGTCGATGCCGACGTATTCAACTTGAGGTAGCAGCTTGAGAACACTCGCCGTTCCGCATCCAACGTCGAGCACCTTCATTCCTGGCGTCAGCAGCATGATCTCGTCTACCAACCACTTGTATGTGTCGGGCTTGGTCAGCCCGAATGTCAAGAGTTCGTAGGCAATCGGAATTCTGAGCAGGCGAGCGCGAAGGCCCATTTCAACTTCCTATGAGATGCTTTGTGAAGAAGTCAAGAATTATCTCCGCACGCTGTACTCGGTGCACTGGTGAACCCGAGCGAGAGAGCTCGTGGGTTTCGCCAGGGAATCGATAGAACGTGACATCCTTGCCAAGCAAACGCATCGCGACGAAGAGTTCCTCGGCCTGCGAAATCGGGCAGCGAAGGTCTTCCTCGCTGTGGATGATGAGGAACGGCACGTTGATGTTCCGCACATGGCGAATCGGAGACATCCGTTTGTAGTCCTCTTCGCCATCGAGATGATTCGGTCCGTGCTCCACGCGGAAGACCGTCCCAATATCGCTCGACCACTCCTCGGACAGCATGTTGTTGACCGCTCGCTCGGAGCATATGGCCTTGAACTTTTCGCCATGGCAGCCGGCCAACATCGTGGCCATATATCCGCCGTAGCTTCCTCCGAGCATTCCAACCTTGGTCGGATCGCAGAACGAGTACTTCGTGAGCGCACCGTCGAGAACGGCAAGCACGTCCTTCACGTCTGCGTCACCCCAACCCGTCCCGGGTGCCACCGGATGCTGTCGACCAAGAATCGCTTGACCCCAAGCCTGTTCGCGGCCACTCGAGCCGCGCGGGTTGCTCATCAGTACAACGAAGCCGGCTGCAGCCTGCATTTGGGCTTCGTCGAAGTATGTCTCGCCATATTGCGTGTGCGGGCCGCCGTGCACGTTGAGCAAGACCGGATACTTCTTCTTAGGGTCGAAGTTCTTCGGTTTCATGATCCACGCGTCGACTTCCGCTGGGCCACCCGAATAAGCAGAGCCACACGGAACGGTGAAGTGCTCCCACGTCTGCGGCGCAGTTTCGGCAATGAGGTTTGCGCCGAGATCACTGAGTTTGCGCTCGTTCCCAGCAACGATTGCGAAAGCTTCAGTCATGCGGTCGACCGCACTCGCGACAAAGCCAATCACGCCGTTGGCGGCGTGCACTGATTTGATGATTCGGCGACCGTTTGTCACCCACTCTGGGGATTTCTTTCCGGAAGGATCAACCCTCACGACGTGTGCGGTACCACGGTCTTCTGCATATGCAAGTAGTGAACCGTCTGGCATCCATATTGGTGCGATGCTTCCGGAGGTGGTGGCGAATGTCCGATCGAGACCGCGTGACACCCACGTGCGCTTCTTGGTCGCAAGGTCAAGAATTCCAACGTGATCGTTCTGTGGGGACGTCAGCGGGTCATCCTGCCCAAGAAACGCAATCTGTTTGCCATCGGGTGAAACTGACGGCTGGTAGTAGACGCCTTTGCGATCAGTCAGTGTCGTGATGGTGCCGTCAAGCTTCACGATGTGCAGATCTGTTGCGAGGTCAATATCCCAACTGTCGTGCAGGGCAGCACTGGCCACAACGCCAGAAGAGTCCCGCAACCAAGAAGGAGAGGAGTGCTCTCGCATACCGGGGGTTAGGTTGCGCGGTGCTGTCGTTCCATCACTCGCCACCAGGTAAACGTGTTGAGGACGGTCAAAGACGAAGTCTTCTCCGTTCAGTCGCGTGAAAAACGTCTCGATCTTTCGCGGCGACATCCACGAAACATCTTCTTTTGTGTAGCGCTCGTCCTGCGTCCGCGAAGTGAACGCAATCCACTTGCCACACGGCGACCAGGTAATCGAACCGACACCGTCGGGCATGGTTGCGATGGTGCGAATCTCCCCGCTCGAACCGATCGGGATGATGCAGAGCGTCGTCTCGCCCTTTTTCTCACTGCGTCCGCTGGTGAAAGCGAGCCATGTGCCATCGGGAGACCAACTCGGGTTGCCGTCGCGCTTGTCGCCCGCGGTGAGTGGTCGCGGGGGAGTCAATCCGTCAGTTGCTGCAAGCCAGACCTGCGAACGGTACTTGTTGGCTTTGTAGTCGACCCGAGTGACGACGTAGGCGAGTTGCTTTCCGTCTGGCGATACTGCCGGCGCCGATGCACCAATCTGACGAGAGATGATGTTCTCCGCAAGTTCGACATGCTTGTTCTTGGCGGTGGTCGTGCTGCTACTCATTACAGCGACGCTAGTTGCTCGCCGATTGGCTGAATTCGTCGAGAACTCGGGTGTGAGCTATGGCTTGAATGCTTTGGCGGTCTCAATGACGCGAGCCTGATCGGTCTCGCTGAGAGTGTTGTACAGCGGTAGTCGCACAAGACATTCACCTGCATGTTCTGAAACCGGACACTGACCCGAGCGACCCCCGAAACGTTGGCCGATTGGTGATGTATGAAGCGGCTGGTAGTGAAACACGCATGAGATGTTTTGTTTCTTCATGTGTTCGATGAATCGCGTTCGCTGGTCTCCTGTTGCGAAACGGATGTGATACACATGCCCGACATGCTCACAGTCAGCGGGGACATGAGGGCGGATGATTCCGTGCTCATCGGCCCAAGTCGCAAGCTCTGAGTGATATCGATTCCATATCTCCACGCGTCGTGAGTTGATCTGGGTTGCGCGTTGAAGTTGTCCCCACAAGATTGCTGCGAGCAGGTCACTCAACACCCAGCTCGAGCCGATATCCACCCAGGTGTACTTGTCGACCTGCCCGCGGAGAAACTTACTTCGATTCGTGCCCTTCTCGCGAAGAATTTCGGAACGCTCGATGAGCTTCTCGTCGTTTACGAGCAAAGCGCCTCCCTCGCCACAGGTGATGTTTTTCGTCTCGTGGAAACTTTGTGTCGCCATCGCACCAAAGGTTCCCAGGCTCATCCCCTTGTATCGCGCAAAGAGACCGTGTGCATTGTCTTCGATGAGCGTCAAGTTGTGACGCTCAGCGATGTCGGTAAGCGCTTCCATCTCGCAGGCGACGCCTCCGTAGTGAACTATGCAGATTGCCTTGGTGCGCGGGGTGATGGCTTGCTCGACTAACTCGGCGTCGATATTCAAGGTGTCTTTTCGAGAATCTACGAATACGGGTCTGGCGCCGAACATCGCAAAAGCGCTTGCAGAAGAAACAAACGTGTACGACGGAACAATCACCTCGTCGCCTGGAGACAGGTTGCAAAGCAGGGCCGACATCTCCAGGGCGTGAGTGCAGGACGTGGTCAGGAGTGCACGGTTGGTTCCAAGCGCTTCTTGAAGCAGTGTCTCTGCACGCTGTGTGAAGATGCCGTTGCCAGAGCTATGGCCTCCTGCAATTGCGTCAGCGAGAAACGCTCGGTCGGACTCCGTAATGTCGGGTCGATTGAACCGAATCTCCGAGCTGCTCATTCGGCGAGCTGGCCAGTTTTCTCGGCGATGGTGTAGGTAGGTTTTGCCATAACGCGGAAGTGCATGCGCCCGATGTATTGCCCCAAGACGCCAAGCACGATCAGTTGAACGCCGGAAAAAATAGCGATAGTGGTTGCTAGGAACGGGAATCCGGGTACCGAATCTCCCGTGGTGAGTGGCCTCCACAGCACCCAGCCAAGTATGAAGATGCTCAGCGTGACCGTCACGAGTCCGAGGCCCGTGGCAAAGCGGAGCGGAACAGTGCTGTAACCCGTTGCCGTGTCGAGCATGAAGCGAAGCAGCTTCCTGAAGTTGTAATTCGAGCTTCCTTGCCTTCGCTCGTCATGCTTGACTTCGACAGAAACGAACCGAGTCGTCGACCAATTCAGCAAGGCATCGATGGACACACCAGGCCCAAGATCGCCGTCGAATGAATCACGGAGTCGAGTACGAAACACTCTGAATGCCGAAATCTCGGTAGCGCGCAAGAAACCGAGCGCATATCGCATCAGCCACTTCGAACTCGCAGAACTGAAGTTGCGCCACGCCGACTGCTGCCGCCGCTCAGGCAACCCATACACCACGTCAACATCGCTGGTCAACGCGGCGAGCATCTTTTGTGTTTCTTCCGGGGGATTCTGCAAGTCGTCGTCAATTGTGACGATGACTGGGTTCTTGGCTTTGCGCACGCCGGCTAGAAGGGCTGCATGTTGTCCGAAGTTGCGACCCAGGCGCAAACCGCTCACCTGTGTGTTGTTTGAGGAGAGCTGACAAATTGTCTGCCAGGTGCCATCGGTGTTGCCGTCGTCGACAAAAATGAGTTCTGAGTGAGTCGTGAACCACTCGCAACTCGTGACCCGCTCGACGAGCTTCGGCAACGTTGAGGGCGATCGGTAAGTCGGTACGACGACCGAAACATCGGTTGGCACGTAGTTAAGTGTACGAATCGGGTGCGCATGGCGGCCTGTTTCATAGGCTGAAGTCAATGATTCAGGACTTCCTGACGCGTCATCAGCTGCAGTTGCAACACTCCGAGGCGGAGTCTCGACGGTTCGGTTTTGAAGTTGCACGACTCCTGGTTCCCGCGGGCGGCGCTTACTCGGACAAAGACATCACCGAATTGGTGCAGAAATCACAGAGCAGCCTCATCATTCTGAGAGCGGAGTCGACGAGAACATCTCTAGCCGCCGAGTTGGAGTCACTGGACGGATTCGAATATCTCCATGCCGACATCCTCGTGTACTACCGCTGGAGCATTGACTCTGATCCGATAAGCGACACCACCCCCGAACAGTTTGAGATCAGCGACCACCCTTCGTGGACTGAGGTGGAGAGTGTGTTGACAGAGTCGTTCAGTGAATACCGAAATCACTACTCCGCAAACTCGCGACTGGCATCAAGCGTTACGTTGAGCGGTTATCAGGAATGGGCGGCGGGCTTGATGAGTCAACCGAACACCCTTGCTCTCGTTGCTAGTGACTCTGAGAGCTCGCGGGCGATTGGGTTTGTGCTGCTCACCATTGATTCATCGACGCAACTTGCTGAGGTGGCACTCAATGCCGTTCGGCCATCTGCTCAGCGTGGCGGTGTATATAGCGCGCTGATGCGAGAAGCACGACGACGGATAAATTCAAGAAACGACATTCGAAATCTGTACATCTCTACTCAGAGCGAGAACGGCGCCGTCATCAGTGCATGGCAGAAACTTGGGCTTACACCGCACTTGACTCTCAACACATATCACCTCATGCGCCGAGTAAAACTCGCTGGCGCAGCCCGAACGTAGGAGTTAGAGGCTTTTCCGCAGTTCGGCGTAGCGCGGTTTGACAATCTCGTTGATGATTTTGAGGCGCTCTTCGAAGTGGGCGAAGGCGCTCTTCACTGAGTTGACCGTGATCCACTGAAAGTCGTCCAGCGTCCAGCCGAAGGCATCGGCGCATTGCGTGAACTCTCGAGTCATCGACGTGTTGCTCATCAGGCGGTTGTCGGTGTTGA
>JBMTYA010000050.1:0-9748 GCA_049454015.1 Ilumatobacteraceae bacterium
GAGAAACAGGTTGACGATGAGCACCACCTTGTGCGACCACGGTCGCTTGAGAGTGGTCATGCGACGGGTGCGAGCGTGACGGCAACAGCGAGTGCTGCTCCCACGACGGTCGATAGTTCGGCGACACTTCCTGCTTTCACCAAGTCGGAGTGCGCCTTTGCGACGGCATCAGCTTGCGCTGCATCGCAGGTGACTACCACCGACGACACCTTGGCGCGTTGAGAGACCTTGGCCTCGGTCTTCGTGCGACGAATCTCCGAAAGCACCGCACTTGCAGTATTGAGGAGCACCTCTGGGTCGTCGCTTGCGGTGCGTTGACCGCTCACCGTTGGCCACGCTGCTTTGTGCACGCTGCCGTCTTGCCACCATGACCACACTTCGTCGGTGCAGAACGGCATGTGGGGTGCAAACAATCGCTGCAGCACGCTCAGCGCTGCGTACAACCCGTGGCGGGCAGACATCTCGTCGGGCGTGCAATCGGCAGCCTTGGCGGGCTGGCCGTCCGCGCCGACCTTGCCGTACGCACGAGTCTTCACGAGCTCGACGTAGTCGTCACAGAACCACCAGAAGAACGACTCCGTGCGCTCGAGGGCCCGCGCATAGTCGAGCTCGTCGAAGGCATTTGTCGCGTCGGCCACCACTGCATCGAGTCGCGCAAGCATTGCGAGATCAATCGGCTCGATGACGCCGATTGGTTGCAGTTCGTTCGATCCGGCGCCAGGAGTGCCCGCACCAGGGCACTCGAAATTGAGCACAAACTTGGTGACGTTCAACAACTTGGTCGCGAGTTTGCCGCCAACTTTCATCTGGTCTTCGCTGAATGCGGTGTCGACGCCCGGTCGCGCCGATGCAGCCCAGTAGCGCACGGCATCGCTGCCGTACTTGTCGAACAGGTCGATCGGGGTGACGACGTTGCCTTTCGACTTCGACATCTTCTTGCGATCGGGGTCGAGAATCCACCCGGAGAGTGCCGCTCGCCTCCACGGGATGCCGCCGTGCGCGAAATGCGACCGCACCATCGTGGAGAACAACCACGTGCGGATGATGTCGTGGCCTTGTGGGCGCATATCCATCGGGAAGACTCGCTTGAAGAGGTCGTCTCCGTCAGCCCAGTGCGAAGCAATCTGAGGCGTGAGCGACGACGTGGCCCACGTGTCCATCACGTCGGGGTCACCCACGAACCCGCCCGCGACACCGCGCTGCTGCGCCGTGAATCCGTCGGGCACATCGGTGCTCGGGTCGATCGGAAGTTTCGCCTTATCGGGAACGATTGGCGAGGAGTAGTCGGGTTGTCCATCTGCACCGACGCGATACCACACAGGAATTGGTACGCCGAAGTAGCGCTGTCGCGAGATCAGCCAGTCGCCGTTCAGGCCTTGCACCCAGTTGGAATAGCGGTGCCGCATGTGCTCTGGATGCCATGTCATTTCCTCACCTCGGGCGAGCAATGCACCGCGAAGTTGTTCGTCGCGTCCGCCGTTACGGATGTACCACTGGCGGCTGGTGACGATTTCGAGTGGTCGGTCACCTTTTTCGTAGAACTTCACCGGGTGCGTAATTGGGCGTGGTTCGCCCTTCAAGTCGCCGGAGCCACGAAGCATCTCGACGATCGCCGTCTGCGCCTGCTTCACCGACTTGCCCGCGAGCGTCGCATAGTTCGCGCGGGCCTTCTCGCCCACAATCGCCGTGTGCGGCTCGGCAACGATGCGCCCATCACGACCGACGATTGCGCGTGTCGGTAGTGCAAACTCGCGCCACCAAATCACGTCGGTGAGATCGCCGAACGTGCAGATCATCGCGATGCCGGTGCCCTTGTCGGGCTGGGCGAGCGCGTGCGGATACACGCCGACTTCTACATCAAAGAGTGGCGAGCGCACCTTCTTGCCAAAGAGCGGGGCATAGCGAGAATCGTCGGGGTGCGCGACGAGCCCGACGCACGCCGGAATCAACTCAGGTCGGGTCGTCTCGATGATGACCTCGCCGTTCGGACCGTGGAATGACACCGCGTGATACGCACCTGGGCGCTCGCGATCCTCAAGTTCTGCTTGCGCGACCGCCGTGCCGAAGTCGACGTCCCACAGGGTCGGCGCTTCCTGCGTGTAGGCCTCGCCTCGCGCCAGATTGTCGAGGAACGCCCGTTGCGAGGTGCGGCGAGCATGTTCAGAAATCGTGGTGTAGAGCAGTGACCAGTCGACCGACAGCCCGAGGCGTCGGAAGAGGTCTTCGAAGATTTGTTCGTCCTGGGCGGTGAGTTCATCACAGAGTTCGATGAAGTTGGGCCGTGACACTGGCACCGCTTTGTGGTCTTTGGGCGGATTGCCACGGAATGGCGGCACAAAGTCCTTCACGTACGCAAGCGACGGGTCGCAAGTGACGCCGAAATAGTTCTGCACGCGCCGCTCGGTGGGTAGACCGTTGTCGTCCCAGCCCATCGGGTAGAAGACGTGTTTCCCGCGCATGCGCTGGTAGCGGGCGATGGTGTCGGTGTGGGTGTAGGAGAACACGTGCCCCATGTGCAGTGAACCGCTCACCGTCGGCGGAGGTGTGTCAATGGCAAATACCTTGTCGCGAGTAGCAGTGCGATCGAAGGCGTAGATGTTCTCCGTCTGCCAGCGCTCGGAGAATTTTGCTTCGACTCCGGCGAGCGACGGTTTTTCGGGCACTCGACGCGCCGCCGAAGTGTTCGACATGCTCACTCAACGGTAGTGGGGCGAGTGCATTCGTAGGCTGGAAACGTGCTCTCGCTCTACGACACGCTGACGCGCGAAGTGCGAACCCTCGAGACGCGCGAACCCGGGAAAATCGGCATCTACTTGTGTGGTCCGACCGTGTACGGACCGCCGCATTTGGGCCACGGACGTGCGACCCTCGTCTACGACATCTTGCGTCGGTATCTCGAGTGGTCAGGCTTGCAGGTTCGTTTGGTGTCGAACATCACTGACATTGACGACAAGATCATCGACCGGGCGAATCGTGAGCAGCGACCATGGCAAGACATCACCCACAAGTGCGAGAGCGTGTGGTTTGACGCGATGTCGCGCCTAGGCGTGCAGCGACCAACTGACGTTCCGCACGCGACGGAGTATGTCGAGAGCATGGTGAAGATGATCAGCGACCTCGAGTCGCGTGGTGCGGCGTACGCGACGTCAGACGGCATCTATCTCGATGTCTCGAAGGTGCCCGACTATGGCGCGCTC
The DNA here is from genome assembly GCA_049454015.1 of Ilumatobacteraceae bacterium. Classification (GTDB taxonomy): domain Bacteria; phylum Actinomycetota; class Acidimicrobiia; order Acidimicrobiales; family Ilumatobacteraceae; genus F1-60-MAGs027. The sequence continues at coordinate 3,198 of JBMTYA010000050.1, forward strand.
GCTCACCAGTCGCTCGACGACATGTTGTCGGGCGGCGGCGAACGCGAAGTGCTCGGCGCAAACGAAAAGCGCAACGCCGCGGATTTTGCTTTGTGGAAGTTCTCCAAGCCCGGCGAGCCGTCGTGGCCTGCTCCATGGGGTGCCGGACGCCCTGGGTGGCACAGCGAGTGCGTGGTGATGTCACTCGAGTTGCTAGGTGAAGGTTTTGATCTGCACTGTGGCGGCGCAGACCTTCGCTTCCCACACCATGAAAACGAGCGTGCACAGGCGGTGGCGCTCGGTCGTCGTTTTGCTCGTCACTGGATGCATAACGGCTTCGTCGTCGATGCCGAGGGCGAGAAGATGTCAAAGAGCCTCGGCAATGTCACAAACCTGCTCGACCTGCTCGACCAGTACGACCCGCGCGCTTACCGCATGTTGCTCTTGCAGACGCATTACCGGTCGCCGGTGAAGGTCGGGCGCGACAACATCGATGCGTCGGTCAAGGCACTCGCTGGCCTTGACTCGTTCGCTGCGCGCAGCGAATCGTTAGTTGCGGATCGCAAAACGACGGCTGACGTTGAAGTGCTCGCTCGCTTCCGCACCACGATGGACAACGATCTCGACACTGCGAACGCCATGGCCCTTGTTTTCGACACGGTGCGTCGAGCCAATGTGGCGATTGACTCGGGCACGTCGGAAGCTGGCCCGCTTGCCGTCGCGGTGCGAGAGATGTGTGCCGCACTCGGCCTGACACTCGGGTCGGTTGCGAGAGTCGACGACGGCGAACTTGCTGCTGCGAACACGAAGGCCGCTGCGCTTGATGCAGCACGTGCCGCGAAAGATTTCGCAAAAGCTGACGCGCTTCGCGCTGAACTGCAGAGTGCTGGTTGGCTCGTTGAGACAACGAAACAAGGCACGACACTCCGCCGCGCCTAACCATCCGAGAGTCATCTACGACCCTCGTCTCCGCAATTCAATCAAACTTCCCCACAAGACATTCAAGAACTGAGTCCTACGCTGGTGTCGATGGTGCCTGTAAAGCTTCGATGGCTCCTGGCGCTGACTCGGCCCCGACAATGGACCAAGAATCTCTTGGTCTTTGCTGTGCCGTTAGCTGCCGGACAACTGGGGAGTCAGGAAGTGCTGCCCGACGCCGTTCTTGCCGTGGTCGCTATGACGCTTGTCAGCGCCGCAACGTATTGTGTCAACGACGTCTTAGACGCAACAAAAGACCGACTTCACCCCAAAAAAGCAAGCAGACCTATCGCCAATGGTTCGTTGGCTGCTCGAGATGCAATCGTCCTCGCTGTGTTTCTCCTCGCCAGTGGACTATCGATTGCGTTTCAGCTCTCATCCGACTTTGCAGTGCTCGCAGGGCTCTATCTGATCGTGCAGGCCGCGTACTCCTTGAGGCTCAAACATGCACAGCTTGCTGACATCACCTGTATCGCCCTCGGGTTCGTGATTCGAGCCGTGGCTGGGGGTGCTGCGACTGGCCTCCCAGTTACGAGTTCGTTCGTGATAGTGGTTTCAGCGACGGCATTCTTCGTGGCATCCGCAAAACGGTCATCCGAGATACATCGACTTGGTGCCGACTCTGGGACTCGTGAAGTGCTCTCCCAATACAGCCACGACTACCTCCGACTTCTTTGGACAAGTTCTATGACCGTTGCAATCATTGCCTACGTCATCTGGTCAAGTGAGATCACTGAAGAACCGACGCTGGCGCGGGTGACGGCTGCACCTTTTGCCTTGACGATGTTTCGGTATGCCTCGCATGCCGTCGCTGGAGACGCTGAAGAACCTGAAAGAATTCTGACGAGAGACAGAGTGTTGCTGGGATTAGCAGCGGTATGGGCTGCGGTTTTCGTCGTGCGAGCGTCGCTCCTGTGAAGACGGAAACACTTACGGGCTGGGGGCTGACTCCGCTCGTAAAAACAAAGGTTGCATCACCCCGGGAAGACGAGGCTCAGAGTCACGTTCGGGCAGCCCCGCACGTCATTGCACGAGGTTTGGGGCGCGCCTATGGCGATAGTGCGGTATGTGCCGATGGTGTGACGCTCTTGTCGAGCTCCTTCGACTCAATCTCTCAGATCGTGGACGGTCGCATCATCGTCGGTGCCGGCGTGAGCCTTGATGCACTGCTGAAAGTGATCGTCCCTCAAGGATGGTTCGTCCCAGTGACGCCAGGAACACGTTTTGTAACTGTCGGCGGCGCAATTGCAGCAGACATCCATGGAAAGAATCATCATCACGACGGGAGTTTCGGAGAACACGTCGACTGGATCGAGATGGTCCTTGCGGACGGTACGACCGTGCGATCATCGCCATCGGAACGCAGCGAACTCTTTTGGGCGACAGTTGGAGGTATGGGACTGACCGGTGTGGTGACTCGCGCATCGATTCGTTTGATCTCGATTTCTACGAGCCGTATCAATGTTCTTACCACGAGACACCGTGACCTCGATCAGTTGATGGCAGCGATGATTGAACGTGACAAGACCCACCGCTACACCGTGGCGTGGGTGGACACATTGGCATCAGGTACCAGATTCGGTAGGTCAGTGCTGATGGCTGGAGAGCATGCGCCCGTGGAAACGCTTGCAAGACGTTCCCGGAATGCCCCTCTGGAATACGATCCACGAGTTCGAGTTGGTGTGCCACAGAGCATGAGCATCAAGCTCGTTGACAACTTGACGATCCGCCCCTTCAATGAGGTCTGGTATCGCAAGTCGCCGAGAAAATCGAAGTCGTCAACAGAGACGATTTCGAAATTCTTCTACCCGCTGGATGGGGTTCGAGATTGGAACAGACTGTATGGCCGAGTCGGGTTCGTGCAGTATCAGTTCGTCGTACCAGATGACCAAGCGGTAATGGTTCGTGAGTTCATCGAGTTGATGTCGACGAAGCGCATTCCGGCGTTCTTGTCAGTACTCAAACGGTTTGGCGCGGGCAGCCTGGGATGGATGTCATTTCCGATGCGGGGTTGGACTCTGGCCGTTGACATTCCAGCTGATACGGAGAATCTCGGTTCATACCTGGACAGTTTTGACGAGCGGGTAGCGGGAGTAGGCGGGCGCGTATATCTCGCGAAGGACTCGCGTATGCGCGCTTCGGTGTTGCGAATGATGTATCCGAAGATTGACGAATTCAGAGAGTTGCGTGACAAGCTTGACTCTCGCGGCATTTTCGTATCGCACCAGTCTCGGAGGCTCGGGCTGTGATTGACGGACTCGGGAGGCCGCAGCACGTTTTGGTCGTAGGGGGAACCTCAGAAATCGGTCTCGCAATTTGCCGAAACTTGGCATCGTCTCAACGTCCGCTCACATTCACTCTGCTCGGGCGATCTGCAGTCTCTTTGCAGGCAGCGTCTGAACGACTGAGCAAAGATGCGCACGGGGCAGAGATACGAGTCGCGCAGTCCGACCTCAACAATCCGTCGGAGACTATTGAGACCGTCAAGCGACTATGGCACCAGACTGACTTCGATTTCGTTCTGCTCACTGCAGGTGTGCTTCCAGAAGCAGAGACTGAACATTCCGACCCGAATGCAGCCGTGAATGCGGCGATGGTGAATTTTGTTGGGCAACTTGCAGTGGGTACCCATGCATTGCGTCGATTTGACGAGCTTGGCTCTGGTTACCTCGTCGTGATATCTAGCGTTGCTGCCGAGCGGATACGACCTGACAACTACCTCTACGGAGCCACGAAGGCAGGACTAGATGACTGGGCGGTCGGCGCCGCACATGCACGACGCAAGAGCGCAGTGAGAGTGATAGTGGTGAGACCAGGGATGGTTCGAACCCGAATGTCTGAGGGACTGGACGAAGTTCCGTTCACCACCGATGCAGAAGACGTTGCACATATCGTTGGCAAACATCTACGAAGCCGAGCGACGATTGTCTGGTCTCCTGCAGTGTTGAAGTACGTAATGATGGTGTTCCGCCATCTCCCAGCGCGTGTTTTCTTTGCGCTTACTCGACGCAACTAGAGATTTGGCTTCTGTTTCAGCGGCTCACCCCGAATACCACGAGCGCCATCGTTGCTGGTGCAAACCCGAATGCCGCTAGCTGCATGAAGCGGAGTCGCTCTAGCGAGGGGTTCTCTAACTTTTCGGCGTATCTATCAAAGCGTGATCCAGCGAATAGAAGCAACACGAACATTGAGGCGAAGTACAGGTCAATATCGCGAGTAGGTCCAAGCAGGGGAAGCATGAATACGAGATAGAAAATTGCGAGTCCAACGAGTGCGAGGATGGACAATTGACTTAGGCCTAATTGAGGTCTTCCTTCTGATCGCCATGAGTTGTCTCTCTGCACTGTTTCACTTCGAAATGTCAGAGCTGCAACTATCACAATTAAACCAATGCCGCAACTCAGCCAGAACCAGATATCGATGAGATGCTCAAGTGATAGCGCATATGACGGATGCGCAAAGAATGACTTTGATGATGCCGCAGCTGCCTTGCTACCGGGAGAGCTTTCGAGGAATGTCCCTCCGAGATTCATTGTTTCACTGAGACTTGTCGCATACCCCAAGAATTCCCCACCGACTTCTATTGCAATCACCGTCGAAATAATGCTGAGAACTAAGCCTCGAAACCGATCAGAAACATTGTGCTGGCGACTCCATGTATGAAGAAGGAGTGCCAGTGAGATCGGCATCGCACCTATGTACATCACCGGAAGGACACCGATGATGATGTAAGCAGAATTCAGCCGAAAAAGAGTTTCTCTGGATACCACTTGCCAAGCCGCCAGCAACAAGAGACCCGTGATGAAGGGGTAGTACTCGTCGTAGCCCAACGAGAAGAGAATCCACATGGGAGAGATTGAGATAATCCAGGGGATTACAGACGATTCATGGCGCATCAGCAGCCACATTGACCACGCACACATACATAGGGCACCAGCAACCTGGACGAACTCTTTCGGGTCAACTTCGACCACGAACGAGTTAACTCCGATAAACAACTCACGGAGCATGGTGAGCCCGAGCAACCACCTTCCGAATTCAAGATTAGGATCACTCAGATAGCCCTGAAGTCGTCCTGCATCTCCATATACCTGCAACCGAGCGAGGCTCTGCAGCCCGAGAGTGCGGATAAACGCAACTACGAGTAGTCCGATTGGTACCAGTAACAATGGTTTGAGCCGAGATTCAAACTTCTGAGAGAACACAACTACCCAACTTGTGCCACTCGCTATGAATAGTGAGAACAATGTCCAACTCATGAAGAAGGGCACAGATGCCCATCGACCAACAAGCTCGTCGGGCAGATTCAGGAAAGGCAACACGCTGAGAGAAGAAGCAGCGAAAATTCCACCGCAGTATGCCACGTGGAACCTTCGACCACTGGCGGTCGTTAAAGGTGTCATCTCGCGAACCGAGCGTAGATGAGTGAGGCGCGTGCGCGACTTGGATCCTCTGAATTCCTAGGTTTAATCGAATGTCCGAAGACGATGCGCATACAAGCGGCACTTCGTCTACCCGCTGGTAACTTGTCGGGATGCCCGAGTTCTCTCTTTCTCTCAATGACGACCAGCAACAACTGAAGGATTGGATCCACGAGTTTGCCGTCGACGTGATTCGTCCTGCCGCACACGAGTGGGACGAGCGCGAGGAATTCCCCTGGCCAATCGTGCAGGAGGCCGCAAAGATTGGTCTTTACGGTCTCGACTTCATCATGAATGCGATGGGCGACGCGAGCGGTCTCACGCTTCCCGTAGCAATTGAAGAAATCTTCTGGGGTGATGCCGGCATCGGCATGGCAATCATGGGTTCGGGTCTTGCTGCAGCGGGAATCTCTGGCAACGGCACACCCGAACAAGTAATGGAATGGGTGCCGCAGTGCTACGGCACGCCCGACGACGTGAAGATTGGTGCATTCTGCGTGAGCGAACCCGACGCGGGCAGCGATGTGAGCTCGCTTCGTACGCGCGCGGTGTACGACGAAGCAAGAGATGAGTGGGTGTTGAACGGCACCAAGGCGTGGATCACTAACGGTGGCATCGCCAACGTGCACGTAGTGGTCGCCACGGTCGACCCAGAGTTGAAAGGTCGTGGTCAGGCATCGTTCGTGGTGCCGCCAAGTACGAAGGGTCTGAGCCAAGGTCAGAAGTATCTGAAGCACGGCATCAAGGCGAGTCACACGGCCGAAGTGGTACTCGATGACGTGCGCGTACCCGGGCGATGTTTGCTCGGGGGCAAGGAGAAATTGGATGCGAAATTGGCACGCGCCCGCGAGCGTGGCAAGTCGGGTGAAGCGCAACCAGCGATGAAGACGTTCGAGGCGACTCGCCCAGCGGTGGGTGCCCAGGCACTTGGCATCGCACGCGCGGCATATGAGTACGCACTCGACTACGCAAAAGAGCGCAAAGCGTTCGGCAAGCCGATCGTCATGCACCAGGCGATCGCATTCAAACTTGCGAACATGATCACGCGCATCGACGCATCGCGCTTACTCATCTGGCGTGCAGCGTGGTTAGCGCGCAATGGCGGCTTCAAGAACGGTGAAGGCTCGATGAGCAAGTACTACGCGTCAGAAACTGCGGTGCGCGTGACCGAAG
>JBMTYA010000051.1:0-9697 GCA_049454015.1 Ilumatobacteraceae bacterium
AGAAGAGTCGTCGAAACATGACCGTTATTTATCGTACCGCCGAGGAGGAATGATGGAACCGTGCGGCGAGTTTCCGTCGCGCAAATGTTCGGGCACTTCGATGGATGCGCCGCCGAGCAATGATTCGCGGGCTGCAGTGATTGCATCGGTGACGGCTCGACTCTTCGGCGCATTGGCAAGATGCATCACCGCGTGCGCGAGGTTGTACCGAGCCTCGGGCATTCCCACGTGTGCCACCGCCGTTGCGGCAGAGGTTGCGATCGTCAGTGACGCAGGGTCAGCAAGGCCGACGTCCTCGCTGGCGAACACGATTAACCGACGTGCAATGAAACGCGGGTCGTCACCAGCTTCGAGCATGCGGGCGAGCCAGAAGAGTGCTGACTTCTCGTCAGACGCGCGCATGCTCTTGATGAGGGCCGACACCACGTCGTAATGGTCGTTGCGCCCGTATCGCAAAGCGCTCGTCGACAACGCAGCTTCGGCATGCTCAACAGTGACTCGCTTTTCAGGTGCGAGAGCAATAGCGACCTCGAGCGACGTGAGGGCCTGGCGACCGTCTCCCCCGCTGCGCTCGACGATGAGGTCTTGGGCTTCGGGCGCGACCTTTGCACCCTCGGCCTTGGCTCCGCGGTCGAGCAACTCGGCGATGTCGTCATTCGAAAGCGGCTCGAGTCGCAACAACGTACTGCGGCTGCGGAGCGGTGCATTGACTTCAAAGAACGGGTTCTCCGTCGTCGCGCCGATCAGCGTGATGAGGCCTTCTTCTACTGCCGGGAGAAGTGAGTCTTGCTGTGATGCATTAAAACGATGGATCTCGTCGACGAACACGATGGTGCGGCGCTGTCGCTCGCCGAGACGGGCACGTGCGGCGTCGATCGTCTCACGCACGTCTTTGACGCCCGAAGTGACCGCAGAGAGCCGCACGAACTCGCGTCGCGTGACTGCAGCAATCACCTCGGCGATGGTGGTCTTGCCAGTGCCCGGCGGCCCCCACAAGATGACCGACGAGAGACGATCGGACTCGATCAGTCGTCGCAGCGGCGCATTTGCACCGAGGAGGTGCTGCTGGCCGACGATGTCGTCGAGCGAACGCGGACGCATTCGCGCGGCAAGTGGCGCTTGATTGCGCAGCGTGGCGAGTGCTGCCTGCGTGAAGAGGTCGTCGCCGCCGCTTGACACTTAGTTCGCCGGTTTGGGCAACGTGCGCAAACCGAGTTCGCCGAGTTGCGCAGCCTCGACCGGCCCAGGCGCATTAGTCATCGGGTCGAGACCCGACTGCGTCTTCGGGAAGGCGATCACTTCGCGGATGTTCTCTTCTCCCGCCAAGATGGCGACGAGTCGGTCGACACCGAATGCGAAACCGCCGTGCGGCGGTGCTCCGTACTTAAACGGCTGCAAGAAGAAACCGAACTTGCGGTCGGCCGTCTCGTCATCGATACCGAGCAACTGGAAGACACGACGCTGCAACTCGGGCTCGTGAATACGTATCGAACCCGAGCCGAGTTCCCAGCCGTTCAAGACGAGGTCGTACGCCAACGCGCGCACGTTCAGCGGGTCGGTCTCCATCTTCGCCAGATCGTCGGGGTGCGGGTGGCAGAACGGGTGGTGTCCCGGCTGCGGCTTCTTCGTCGTCGGGTTGACACCGACAAAGAGCGGGAAGTCAACGACCCACACGTATCGGTACGGTCCCTCGTGCACAGGCGGACGCGCCAAGTCGTTGCGCAACTGCCCAAGAACGGTGCAGGTGGTGGTCCAGTCGTCGGCGACGAGAAGCAGCAAGTCGCCTGCTTTCGCACTGAGGGCCGCAACGAGCGCCGACTTCTCGGCATCCGACAAGAACTTTGCGACCGGCGAGTCGAGCGCACCCGCCTCGCCGACTTTCATCCACACGAGGCCCTTTGCGCCGAGTTGTTTGGCTCGGTCAGTAAGAGCATCAAGTTTGTTGCGGCCCATCGCTGCAGCGTCGGGATACGTCGCCGCGTCAACGCGCAAGCCCTTGATGCACGCAGCCGAGGCGAACGCTTTGAAACCAGTACCGGCGAACACGGGCGTGAGCTCAACGAGTTCCATTCCGAAGCGCAGGTCGGGCTTGTCGACACCGAAACGGTTCATCGCATCGTGCCAAGTGATGCGCTCAATCGGCGGCGGCGCCTCCCCCGTTGCTGCGCGAGCGGCGGCCATCACGGCGCGGGAGATGGCGTTCAGCACATCGTCTTTGTTGACGAAGCTCATCTCTGCGTCGAGCTGTGTGAACTCGTACTGTCGGTCGGCGCGCAAGTCTTCGTCGCGCAAGCAGCGCGCGATTTGGTAGTAGCGGTCGAGCCCGGCGACCATCAGCAACTGCTTCCACAACTGCGGCGACTGTGGCAGCGCGTAGAACGAGCCGGGCTCCTTGCGCGACGGCACCAAGAATTCTCGTGCTCCTTCGGGCGTGCTCGGCATGAGGAGAGGCGTCTCAATCTCGACGAAACCTTGCTCGTCCATCGCAGCACGAATCGCAGCATTCACGCTGGCGCGCAGGCGCAAGTTGCGCTGCATGCGCTCGCGGCGAATGTCGAGGTAGCGGTACTTCAACCGGATGTTCTCGTCGACCTCGTCAGCGCGCTGGTCGATGGGGAACGGCGGCGGCTCGGCTGAGTTCAGCACGGTGAGCGTGCAGTCGGTGAGTTCGACTTCACCAGTCGGCAGGTTCGCGTTCACGGTGCCGGCAGGGCGCCCGGTGACGGTGCCCTCGATCTGCACCACCCATTCACTGCGGGCGTCGGCACCGTCGTCGATGACGCACTGCATGACCCCCGAGTAATCGCGCAAGTCGACGAATGCGAGTTTGTCGCCGTGCTCGCGGCGGCGCGCCACCCACCCGGCGAGTCGCACTCGCGTGCCAACGTGCGAAGCGTTGAGTTCACCGCACGAGTGCGTGCGCAATGCAGTGGACGAAGGTGATGCGGTCATGGGAGTTAGCGGCCGAGCGCTTGGCGCAAGTTCACGACAAGATCGTCGCGCTGCACCGATTGCTGAGAACCGCCTTCCATCGTACGGATGATGGCGGTATTCGCGGCGAGTTCGTCGTCACCGATGATGACGGCAAGCTTCGCCCCAGAGCGGTCGGCGGCCTTCATCTGGGCCTTCATGCGACGACCTTCGTAGGCGCGGTCAGCGCCGATGCCAGCCGCGCGGAGTGACGCGCAGATCGCAGTTGCCTGCTCGCCGCCGGTGATGTCGACCACGAACACTTCGACTCGCGACGCTGGTGCAGCGAACACGCCTTCTGCATCACAAGCAAGGAGCGTGCGGTCGAGCCCGAGCGCAAACCCGATGCCCGGGGTTTCGGGGCCACCCAGTTCGGCGACGAGACCGTCATAGCGGCCTCCCCCGCCGATCGCGGTGTGCGCCGCGGCAAGTGCTGTCGAGTCGAACTCGAACGTCGTGCGCCGGTAGTAGTCGAGACCGCGTACGAGACGGTCGTCGACTACGAAATCGATATTTGCCGCACGCAATGCGGCCTGCACCTTTGCGAAGTGTTCTGCGGCTGCATCACTGAGGAAGTCGGCCATCTTTGGTGCAGCGGCGATGAGCGACGCATCTTCGGGGCGCTTGGAGTCGAGCACGCGCAGCGGGTTGCGCTCGAGCGTCGCGCGACTCTCAGTCGACAGAGCATCACCCTGCGACGAGAAGTATTCGCGTAGCGCGACTGCATAGCGGTCGCGGTCTCCAGAGTCGCCGAGTGAGTTGACCGAAAGCTTCACTTGTCGCAACCCGAGCCGCCCGTAGAACTCCATCGCGAGTGCTATGACCTCGGCGTCGAGTTGCGGATCGTCGGCGCCGAGTGCTTCGATGCCGACCTGGTCGAACTGCCGGTATCGACCCTGCTGCGGCTTTTCGTAGCGGAAGTTCGGGCCGCCGTACCACACCTTCCACGGCGTGACGGGTCGGTGCTCGACGAACGCTCGACAAACGCTGGCGGTCTGTTCTGGGCGCAGCGCGATGCGACGCCCGCCCTTGTCGTCGAAGTCGTACATCTCCTTGGTGACGATCTCGGTGGTCTCGCCGACGCGCAAGAAGACGCCGAGGTCTTCGAACATCGGCGGGATGATGTGGCCGTAACCAGCCGTTTCGACGACGTCGGCAAACACCTGCTGGAACGCCCGCCAACGGGCGGCTTCTGGGGCGAGGATGTCGCGAGTGCCGGGGCTAGTAGCGAACGTCGGCACGCAGCAAGGCTAATTCGCTGACGGGTGCGTAGAGGCGATGTCGTCGTCCTCCGACGTCGTGTCACCCTGTCCTGGCACCAGTCGGTACGCGTCATACACGCCGTCGATGTTCTTGATCATCGTGAGCATCGACTGCAGGTGCCCAGGGTCAGAGAACTCGAACTCAAAGCGCATCCGCGCCACACGGTCGGTGCCAGTGTGCGTGGTGCACGAGACGATGTTTACGCGCTGGTCGGAGAGCGCGTTGGCTACGTCACGCAACAGTCGTGTGCGGTCTAGCGCAACGACTTCCACCGCAGCGACGAAGGTTTGCGTTGCATCGAGGCTCGCCCACTCCACGTCAATGACTCGCGCTGCTTGGTCGGTGGAGAGCGAGATGGCATTCGCACAGTCCACACGGTGCACGGTGACGCCACGCCCGCGCGTGATGAAGCCCATGATTTCGTCGCCCGGCACCGGGGTGCAGCACTTGGAGAGTCGCACCAACACGTCGTCAAGACCCTCGACAAAGACTGCGTTCTTCGATTTCTGTGCACCGCTGCGCGGACGCATGGTGGGCAAGACCTGCACTTCGTCCGAGGCGTCCGGCGAACGCAACATTTCGGCCACGCGCGCTACGAGCGGTCGTACAGCCACCTTTTTCTGACCGATCGCCGCCAGTAGACCGTCCAAATCGGCGAAACCGAGTGACGACATCTCCTTTGCGAGTTCTGGCGATGCCTCGACACGTCGCATCGACAGCCCCACTCGGCGCAACTCCTCCACGAATTCGTCGTGGCCTTCGTCGACCATGTCTTCGAGGTGTTCGCGAGTCCACCATTGTTTGATCTTGTTCTTCGCCTTGTTGGAAGCGACGAAATCCATCCAACCCTGCGAAGGCCCGGTGCCCTCGGCTTTCGAAGTGAGCACTTCGCATGTATCACCCGAAGCCAGTTGATGGTCGAGCGAGACGAGACGTCCGTTCACTCGCGCTCCGACGCAGGCGTGCCCGACCTCGGTGTGCACGGCGTACGCGAAGTCAACGGGCGTCGACTTGAGCGGCAGCGAAACGACGCGACCCTTGGGCGTGAAGACGAACAATTCGTCTTGCTCGAGGTCGGTTTTCAGACCTTCGAGGAACTGCCTCGGGTCGCTGACTTCACCTTGCCACTCAATGATGCGGTTGAGCCACTCCACTTCTTGTGGGCTGGCCGAGTCTTTGTATGCCCAGTGCGAGGCGACTCCCCACTCGGCTCGCTGGTGCATGTCGCGAGTACGAATCTGCACTTCGATGGTCTTGCCGTCCGGTCCCACCACCGTGGTGTGCAGCGACTGATAGAGGTTGAACTTCGGCATCGCGATGTAGTCCTTGAAGCGGCCGACGACTGGCTTCCAGTGGCCGTGAATCACGCCGAGTGCGCCGTAGCAGTCGCGCACGTTCTCCACCACGATGCGGATCGCCATCAAGTCATAGATGTCGTCGAACTCGCGGCCCTTCTGCACCATTTTTTCGTAGATGCTCCACAGGTGCTTGCCACGCGAAGTGAGCTCAGCCTTGATCTTCACTGAGTCAAGCAGCTTCTCCACCTGACCGAGCACCCGCGCGAGATATACGTTGCGTTCCGGCGCTCGCGTGCTTACGAGATGTTCGACTTCGGCATATCGCTTCGGGTAGAGAGCCGCAAAAGAGAGATCTTCTAACTGCTGCTTGATCTCCTGCATACCGAGGCGATGCGCCAGCGGTGCGTAGATATCAAGCGTCTCCTGCGCCACGCGCTGCTGCTTCTCGGTCGGGCTCGACGCGAGCGTACGCATGTTGTGCAGCCGGTCAGACAACTTGATGATGAGCACGCGCAAGTCGCGCGCCATCGCCACCAGCATCTTGCGCATGGTGGCGGCTTGCTGGGCCTCCTGTGAATCGAATTGCAGGCGGTCGAGTTTGGTCACGCCGTCGACAATGGAAGCGACTTCTCCGCCGAAGGCCTGTGTGATGTCGTCGAGAGTTAGTTCCGTGTCTTCCACTGCATCGTGCAGCAGTGCGGCGATGATCGACGCTTCGTCGAGCCCGATGTCAGCAACGACGCGTGCCACCGCAAGCGGGTGCGAGATGTACGCCTCACCGGTGGTGCGAGTTTGGTGACGGTGCGCTTCGCGCGCTGTGTCGTAGGCGCGGTTGATGTTGGTGAGCGAACCCTTCGGGTGGCGACTCTTGTACGTGGCGAGCAACGGCGCGACTTCTTGTGCGGTGGTGGACTGCTGGCGCCGCCACGGCAGCACCCGGGAACCGGTTGCCATAGAAAAAGTCTAGGAACTAGCGGCGGCGGCGCTTGCGCGGTCGTGGCGGGTGCGTGAGCACGTTGCTCGCGGTGTTTCTCAAGACTTGCGACTCGCGCGTTGCGCCAGTTTCGCCAGCTGCAGCCTTTTGTGCAGCACGCGTGGTGGAGTGTTCAAACAGGGCTGCCATCTCCGCACCCTTGGCGACTTGATTGACGACTGAAGCGTACTTCGGCTCTCGATTCTTCATTACCGCATACAGCGGGGTCGCGACGAAGATCGACGAGTAGGTGCCCGTAATCATGCCGACGAGGAGCGCAATCGCAAACTCCTGCAGGTTCGTGGCGCCCATGATGATCGAACCAACGACGAGCAGCGACACCACTGGCAGAGCCGACGACAACGTGGTGTTGAGCGAACGAGCAAGCACCTGGTTGCTCGACACGTTGACGATGTTGCCCATCGAGATGCGCGAAGAGGCAAAACGGTCAATGTTCTCGCGCACCTTGTCGAACACCACGACGGTGTCGTAGAGCGAGTAACCAAGAATCGTGAGGAATGCCACTACCGTCGCCGGCGTAACTTCGAAACGAAGCACCGCGTAGATGCCAACCGAGATGAGCACGTCATGCGCCATGGCAGCGATGGCGGCGAGCGCCATCTTCCACTCGAATCGCCAGGCGATGTAGAGCGAGACCAATACGAAGAACACCAACAACGCGCGAATGGCCTTCTCGGTGATGCTGCGACCCCACGACGAGCTCACCGCGGCGACGCTCACCTCTTGGGTGTCGACGCCCGCCTTCTCGGCGATGGCCTCTTGCACGGTCTTGCGTACCGCGTCAGGCTGGTCGCCCACTTGCACGCGGATGCGCTCACCTTCGGTGCCGGCCAGCACCTGAATCTTTGCGTTCGCCGTTTCGACGTCGTTGACTTCAAGCACCTCGCGCACTTCGGATTCGCCGAGTGTCGCGGTCACCGGTGATTCCCACGCCACACCACCCTTGAAGTCGATGCCGAGATTCAACCCGCCGATGACGAGCGCAACGATGGTGACCGCCATGAATGCACCCGAAACAACGAACGCGCCACGACGCTTGCCGTAGTAGTCGACCGTCGTCTCGCCGCGATAGAGGCGACTGAATCCAGAGAACGCGCTCACGAAGCAACCGCCTTTTCTTTCACTCGTACACCGAGCAGCGAGCGATTCTCCATGAACTTGCTACGTGCGAGCAACAGCATCGCCGGTCGCGTGAAGAACCAGACGATGATCACGTCAGCCAACGTTGCAAGACCGAGGAAGAACGCAAAGCCACGCACCGAACCGACGGTCAGCCACCACAAGACGGCAGCCGCGAGGAACGACACGGTGTCGGCCGCCAAGACGGTGCGCCACGCACCCTCGAAGCTGCGTTGGGCGGAGTTGCGCAACGTGCGACCAGATGCGAGCTCATCTTTCAGGCGCTCGAAGAACACGATGTAGGAGTCGACCGCGATACCAATCGACACGATGATGCCGGCGATACCCGACAACGAGAGTGCAAGACCGTTGGTCTTAGACAAGTAGGTGATGATCGAGAACTGCAACGCGATCGAGACGGAGATGCCGAGGAACACCACCAACGCGACGAATCGGTAGTAGAGCAACATCAACACGAAGACGAGCGCCAAGCCGACGAGCCCCGAAATGATCGCTGCACGCAGCGAGTCGCCGCCGAGCGTCGGCGAAACGGTCTGCACCTGCGAGATCGCAAACTTGACCGGTACTGCGCCAAACTCAAGCACCTTGGCCAGGTCTCGGGCTTCTCCTTCGGTGAAGTCGCCGGTGATCTGCACTTCTCCCCCAGTGAAGATGGCTTCTTGCACGACGGGTGCAGACAGCACCTCACCGTCAAGCACGATTGCCACCTGAGCGGTCGGGCAAGTGTTGTCACGCGCAAAACAGCGCGAGGTGAGGGCGTTCCACACGTCTTCACCTTGGGCACCGCGGCGCAACTGCACGACAACCGACCAGGACGAACCTTGGATGGTTGCAGATGCGGTGTTCTCAAAGACGAGGCCGGTGGCCGCGACCGGACCGAGCAAGTACGCAAGACCGTCGCGACCCGGAATGACTTCTGAGCCTGCGGGTGGTTCGGCGAGCGGCGACGCAGTGGTTACTGCTTCGGCGGGTGCAGACGCATCGGGAACCACAGTTGTCTCGGTTGACTGCCCCGAGTTAGACGATGTGTCAGACGACGTGGCGGTGTCGGGTGCGACGGTGGTCTCGCTTGGGATCGTGGTGTCGGTGGTCGGGCGCGCGCCACGTGACTCGCCGGGGCCACCTTCGTCGGGCACGGTCGTTTCAGTCGGCGTGTCCGACGGAAGAGTCGTTTCGGTTGTTGCCGCGCCTGGCGAGGCGTTCGGGTCGAGCGTGCCCACTTGCAACACCGGGCGCAACTGCAAGTCACCGGTTCGACCAACGATGTCGAGCGCGCGCTGCTGGTCCTTCACGCCCGGCAGGTTGACGACGACAGTGTCACCTTGGCGAATGATCTCCGGCTCGGCGACACCAATCGAGTCGACGCGCGCGCGGATAATCTCCACCGCTACTTCAAGTGCTGCTGCATCGTACGAGCCCTCTGGTTGCAGCGTGACCGACGCGCCACCTTGCAAGTCGAGACCGAGCGATGGTGTGTTACCAGTGCCGAGTGTCGTGCCGATGGCAGCCGCGGCAACGACGACGATACCGATCAGCGAGGCGAGCAATCTGCGATTCATGAAGTGGATGAGAGGACTGCGAGAACCGGACGTGCGGCCCTACGACTACTTCTTGTCCTTGTCAGCGTCCGACTGCTTGTCGGCCTTCTTCGACTTCTTTTCCGGCTTCGGCACGACGATCGGGCTGCCGTCCATGTTGACGCGGCTGCCAACCGAACCCTTCATCACCTGCACCTGCACACCTTCGGCGATTTCCACCCAGAGGTAGCGATCTTCGATGCCGGTCACCACGCCGATGATGCCGTTGGTGAGAAGCACTGAGTCGTTGATTTGAATTGCCGACTGCAAGGCCGCGGCTTCCTTTTGGCGCTTGCGTTGCGGGCGCAGGAGCAAGAAGTACATCACCACAAAAATGAGGATGAGCGGCAGCAATCCGAGGATGCCGCCTCCTGACGATGTGGTGGTGGTCTCTTCTGCAAGAACGAGGCTGAACATAAGGTTTTACGCTACCCCCATACCTCAAGCACCTCGCG
>JBMTYA010000052.1:0-9586 GCA_049454015.1 Ilumatobacteraceae bacterium
CTCCGCGCCGATTCCGTGCCACATTCCACGAAAGCACAAGCGCACGAATTATTACAATTTCATTACAGCCAGCGGTAGCCTGATACCACCCCATCCACCAACCAATGGCGCACCCCCTGCGTCATCCGGAGGTCTCGATGCCCCCCAAACACCCCGCAGCTACGGCTTTACCTGTTCGGCACCCCAAAAAGCGAACGCTCGTTCGCTTCTTTGCTCTCGCCGTCACCGTGATGGCAACCATCGTGCTCGTGCCTGCCGACCCGGTTGCAGCTGTGCCCGTCAGCGATCGCACGGCCACCTGGATTGCGACGACGGCACGACAAGTGGCGCTCGAGTTGCGCGATGCCCGGGAACTGCCAGATGCAGAAAGCCGGTTCGTTGCCGAACGTCAGATCGACGAACTCGCCGGGCTGGTTGCATATCTGCTCGCTGCTGACGTCGACGAGCTACGCAGCGCTTGGACAAACGCGTCGTTGCAGCGAAAGATTGCGCTCTTCTCCGCGCTCAGTCAGGTCGGCGTTCCCTACAAGCTGAATGCAGATGCGCCCTTCATTGCGCTTGACTGCTCGGCGCTCACCCGATTTGCCTGGGCGCAGGCTGGCGTCTCCATCGAGCGAGGTTCGGCGCAGCAGTACGAGCGAGGCAATCGTGTGAGCCGCGACACGGCGCAAGTCGGAGATCTCATCTGGTACCCCGGTCACATCATGATGTCGCTTGGTGTGCCGGGGCTCATCGTGCACGCACGCTCTGGTGAGCGCGCAGTTGAGGTGCATAGCATCGACTCATCTCGCATGTCGTGGATGCGCTGGGTAAGCCCCATCGACTAGTCGATTGGGCTGATCGGTTAGTGGATTGAGCCGATTGTCGTGGAGAGTGACGACGCGCCGCGGCCGGTGCGTCGTGCGATGATTTCACCACAGATGGAGATTGCGGTCTCTTCGGGTGTACGTGCACCAATGTCCAGCCCGATGGGCGACATCACTCGATCAAGAGCGGAACCGCTCAGGCCAACCTCGGCCAGCCGTTCTAGACGCTTGGCGTGCGTTCGGCGGCTGCCCATCACGCCGATGTAGCCAACTGCAGTGCGCAACGCTCCCTGAATCGCTGGCACGTCGAACTTCGGATCGTGAGTGAGGATGCACACTGCGTCGCGCGAGCCAAGCGACGAACCGAATTTCTCAAACACGTCGTCGGGCCAAGCAACCATCACCTCGTCTGCCATCGGGAAGCGTCGCGTCGTCGCAAACACTTTCCGCGCGTCGCACACCGTGACGCGATAACCGAGCAATTTCGCCACTCGGGCGAGGGCGCTCGTAAAGTCAACTGCGCCAAAAATCACCATATGCGGCGGTGGCGCGAACGACTCGACGAACACACGAACAGTCGGGGCATCAGCTAAGTCTTCAGGCGTCGTCTGGCCCTCGGGACCATAGTTACGGGCACCGGTGCGCCCCGCTTCGAGTTCGCCGAGCGCGTCACGCGACGCCACACGGTCGAGTTCGGCGTTGCCGAGCGAGCCGAGCGACGGAGCATCGGGCGACACGAGCATCGCCGCACCAACATTCGGGCCTTCGATGACCACGACGAGGGCGGTCGGCTGGTTGGCGCGCAGTCGCGTAGCAAGCGCTTCGTACAGCGACTCGCCTGAAGGTGTTGACTTGTTCACCAAGTGAGCTCCTGCATGAATACGTGAATCGTGCCGCCGCAGGTGAGACCGACGGCGAACGCTTCGTCGTCGGAATATCCGAATGTCACGACCTTTGCCTTCGCGTGCTCGCGCATCATCTCGAGTGCCTCGGCCACGACGGCACCTTCAACACACCCACCGCTCACCGAGCCGACGACTTCTCCGTCTTCATTTACGGCCATCGCGGCACCAGGATCGCGCGGGCCCGATCCTTCGATACCCACCACTCGGCCGACCACGCATCGTTTGCCTGACTTGCGCCAGCGGTCGAGATCATCAAGGAGCTCACGCATGTGTCAGTTACGGCTTCTGTGCATTTCAGCTCGTGCGCGTGTCGGCGCATCGTCGTGAATCACTTCGGTGAGTTGTTCGAGCGCAGCTAACGAGTGCCCCTCGACGAATGCGTCTAGGTGGGGGAGCGCTGCTGCCATGCCACGAGCAAGCGGCGCGTAACCAGGCGTCACCTTGAGCGGGTTCACCCACACCACGCGATGTGCGACTCGCTGCAGGCGTCGCATCTGTTCGCCAAGCACCTCTGGTTGCCCGCGATCCCAACCGTCTGAAAGCACCACAATGATTGCACCGCGTGCCATGCCACGCACACCCCAGCGGTCGTTGAAGGCGCGCAGACATTCTCCGATGCGAGTGCCGCCGCTCCAGTCGGCAACCTGTTGCGACGTGCGTGTGAGCGCTTTATCGGGGTCGCGGTGCGACAGTTCGCGGGTGATGCGAGTAAGTCGCGTGCCAAGGGTGAATGCCTCCACGCGCTGGCGCCCGACCATTGCAGCGTGCATGAATCGCAAGAACGCCCGAGCATACGGTTCCATCGAGCCCGACACGTCGAGCAAGACGACGAGGCGACGGAGCCGCTCGCTCGGCTCACGCCACTCGCGGCGCACTGGCTCGCCGAGGCTGGCAAACGAACGGCGCACGGTGCGTCGCACGTCAACATCAGCCCTGCGGTGTGACGAAGGTGTCTGACGAAGTGACCTGCGCGGTGAACCAGCGAATCTCAATCGGTGCATGAGACGCTGTGCCTCGAGCAATTCGTCGCTGGAGTAGTCGGCGAAGTCTTTTTCGCGCAGCGTTTCAACTGCGGAGAATCGCAGCGTGACACTGGGATCGTCGGCCTTACTCGCATCATCTCCAGATTCGTCTCCCTCGTCAACGGCGAGTGTCGTGGAATCAGCGCCGATGTTTTCGAGGTCGTCTCCAGCCGAGAGATGCTCCCAGAACACTGCGAATGCAACATTGAAGGCCTCTCGGTCTTCTGGCTTGCGCACGAGAGCAGAATGCGCAGCCCAATACACGCGGTTGCGGTCGGTGATGCCGACGGCATCGAGGCATTGCACGAACGTGACCACCGAATCGAGTGGCACCCGCAGCCCTGCGCCTCGCAGCACACGCCCGAAGGCGACAGCCATTCGTTCTGCGGTCACTAGCTGGCGGTCGCGCGCTCGAAAGCGTGCTTGACGAGATCGGCGACACCCTGCTCGTTGACACGTTCGTGGTCTTCTCGATACTTGAGCACGGTGCCAAGCGTCGAGCGCACGACGGCTTCGTCGAGCTGCGTCGTGCCAAGCGTGCCGAGTGCCGTCGCCCAGTCGATCGTTTCTGCGACTCCCGGTGGCTTGTACAGGTTCATTGACCGCAACTTCTCCACGGCGCCTGCCACTTGGCGAGCCAGTCGCTCGTGCACTTGGGGCACGCGCAGTCGCACGATCTCTACCTCACGCTCGAAACCTGGGTGCTCCACCCAGTGATACAGGCAACGACGCTTCAGTGCATCATGCACGTCGCGCGTGCGATTTGAGGTGAGGACGACGACGGGAATCTCTGTCGCGCGATATGTGCCGACCTCTGGCACCGTGATCTGAAAGTCAGAGAGCACTTCAAGCAGGTACGCCTCGAACTCATCATCGGCCCGGTCGATTTCGTCGATGAGTAGCACCGGTGCTGCACCATTGCGCGGCTCGATGGCTCGCAACAGCGCACGACGAATGAGGAAGCGCTCGTCGTATAACTCGTTCTCCAGATTCTCCGTCGCCTTGCTACGTGCTTCACCGCTTGCCTCCGCTGCGCGCAGGTGCAGCAGTTGTCGGGAGTAGTCCCAGTCGTAGACCGCTTGGCTCGCGTCGATGCCTTCGTAGCACTGCAAGCGGATGAGTTCGCTGCCGCGCACCGCCGCCAACACCTTCGCGAGTTCTGTCTTGCCGACGCCCGCTTCTCCTTCGAGCAAGAGCGGTCGCTTCAGTGACAGCGCGAGAAATACTGCGGTGGCAAGCCCCTCGTCGGCCAAGTAACCCGAATGCGACAATGCATCACGAACCTGTTGAACCGAGGCGAGTGATGCGCGAGGTGCCGCCACGGCAACAGCCTACGAAGCCTGCGCTACCGTCGTTCAACGTGGACCTCGGCATTAAGGGACGCACTGCCGCAATCTCGGCCGGCACCGCCGGTCTGGGGTTTGCTTCAGCAAAGGCCCTCGCTGACGCCGGGGTGCGTGTGGTCATCTGTGGACGTTCTAGAGACCGTCTTGATGCTGCAGTCGCCAAACTCGGCAACGATGCAGTCGGAGTCGAGTGCGACGTATCGACCGCAGACGGGGCCGCGATGTTCGTCGACCTCGCGCGCGAACGCCTCGGTCACATTGACATCCTCGTTGCCAACGGTGGCGGGCCGAAGCCGGGCAACTTCGCTGCACTTAAGACCGAGGACTATCTGCCAGCGCTGCAACAGAGCCTGCTTTCTGTCGTTGCGATGTGCGAAGCAACCGTCGCGTCGATGCGCGAGCGCAAATGGGGGAGAATCGTTGCAATCACCTCCATCTCGGTGCGACAGCCGATACCAAGTCTCATCTTGTCCAACACCGCCCGCGCCGGCGTGACTGGTTTTCTAAAGACCCTGGCGAGAGAAGTCGCCGCAGACGGCGTCACAGTCAACTCCGTGCAGCCAGGAATCCACGCCACCGACCGTGTGACTCAGCTGTATGGAGCGTCACCGAACGCTGCGCAACTCGGCATTCCCGCTGGCTTCGTCGGCGACCCGTCAGACTTCGGCAACGTGGTGGCGTTCATGTGCAGCGAGACCGCTCGGTTCATCACCGGTGTACACGTGCCAGTTGATGGCGGCAGCTACGCCGGCCTGTTGTAGCGCGCAATTACTCTGACGCGTACACGACGTCTCGGACGATTACTTTGACGCGGCTTCGAGTGCGCGTCGCACAAGCACGCGTGCCAGGTGCTGGCGGTATTCCACGCTCGCGTTGAGGTCGCCCTGCGGGTCGGCATCATCTGCGGCGTGTGCAGCGGCATCTTCAATTGATGCGCCACCCGAGAGTGCTTTACTGACTGATGCCGCAAGCACTGGGGTGGAACCCATGTTGACGAGTGCGACACCGCTCGAACCGTTATTGCGCCATGCTGCGACGCCGACGATTGCCCAGTCTTGGGCACGGCGATTGAACTTCTGGAAGCTCCAGCCTGCTCCGTTCATCTTCGGCACTTTGATCTCGACGAGCATCTCGTCTGCAGCAAGTGCACTCTCGAGGAATCCCTTGAAGAAATCCTTAGCCGCAATCTCGCGCTTGCCCTTCGGGCCCTGCACCACGTACGTGGCGCCGAGTGCCAGAGTGGTCGCCGGCAAATCACTGGCTGGGTCAGCGTGCGCGATGGAGCCGCCGATGGTGCCGCGATGACGAACCTGTGAGTCGCCGACGTGGCTTGCCGCGTGCGCGAGCAACGGCACGTGTTGCTGCAACACTGGCGACTTCTCCACGTCCATATGGCGCGTGAGTGCACCGATTGCCACGTGGTTTCCAGCGTCTTTCACGTACGAGAGGTCTTTCACTCGGCCGATGTCAACAAGCACCGTCGGCTGGGCGAGGCGCAGTTTCATGAGCGGAATCAGGCTGTGGCCACCCGCCAAGAACTTCGCTTCGTCGCCGTGCTGCCCGATGAGTGAAATGGCTTCTTCGGCTGAACTGGCTCGCTTGTATTCAAACGGTGCGGGAATCATTGCTTGCCTCCTCGGGCGTTGTTGATTGCTTTCCAGACGTTCTGCGGCGATGCCGGCATGTCCAGAGCCGTGATGCCGAGGCCCGAGAGCGCGTCAATCACGGCATTCATCACCGTGGGTGCCGCACCAATCGTGCCTGCTTCGCCAATGCCCTTAACGCCGAGTTCGTTCGTGGGGGACGGCGTCACCGTGAAGTCGGTGGTAATCGGCGGCACGTCGCATGCCGCCGGCACGAGGTATTCGGCAAGGTTGCTCGTCTTCAAGTTGCCGTCCTTGTCGTACACGGCTTCCTCGAAGAGCGCCTGGGCAAGCCCTTGCACCACCCCTCCGTGCACCTGACCTTCAACGATGAGCGGATTAATCTGCTTGCCGCAGTCATCCACTGCCACGTATTTGAGCACGTCCACCTTGCCGGTCTCTGTGTCGACCTCGACGATGCAGATGTGCGTACCGAACGGCCACGAGAAGTTCTTCGGGTCGTGTGTGTACTGGGCCTCGAGGTTGGGCTCGACACCGTCGGGCAAGTTGTGTGCGGTGAAAGCCGCAAATGCAATCGCGGCGATTGGCACCGCTTTGTCAGGTGATCCTTTCACGCTGAAGACACCGTTTGCGAAGTCGAGGTCCTCGGCGGCGCACTCGAGTTGGTGGGCCGCAATCTTTCGCGCCTTGTCGATCACCTTGTCACACGCACCAGCTATCGCAACGCCACCGACGGCGAGCGAGCGAGAACCGTAGGTGTCAAGACCGAGCGGCGCAATCGCCGTGTCGCTGTGCAACACGTCGACGTCGTCTGGGGAGATACCGAGTTTTTCAGCGGCAATCATCGCCCACGAGGTTTCATGGCCTTGACCGTGTGGTGAGGTGCCGGTGACGACCTGCACCTTTGACGTCGGTAGTACGCGAACGGTTGCCGACTCCCAGCCGCCAGCGCCGTAGTTGAGCGACGCAAGCACTCGTGACGGTGCGAGGCCGCACATCTCGAAGTACGAAGTCATGCCGATGCCGAGGCGCTTGCGGGCACCCGGCACGTTTTGTGTCGCCTGCTTCTTGCGCACACCTTGGTAGTCGGCGTGCTTCATCGCCTTCTCCGCTGCCGCCAAGTGGTCGCCTGAGTCGTAGTTGAGTCCGTGGAACGCGGTATACCCGGCTTGGTTGCCGTCTTTATCGAAGTACTGTTCGCGCTTGATGTAGTTGCGCTTGCGTAACTCGTAGGGGTCGAGCTTCATCTTGCGCGCCAACGCATCCATCGCCACTTCAATCGCGTAGGTGGCTTCGGGTCGCCCCGCACCTCGGTATGCGTCAGTGGGAGTCATTGTGGTGAACACCGAGGTGCACGAGAAGTCGTACGCCTGCGGCAGGTCGTACACACCTGCATAGAGAAATGCACCGAGCAGTGGCACGCCCGGTGTGACAAGTTGCAGGTAGGCACCCATGTCGCCGATGAGACGCACGCGAACCGCTGTCAGGCGACCGTCTTGGTCGGCGGCAAGTTCGACGTGCTGAATCTGTCCGCGACCGTGAATAGTGGCCTGTGCGTTCTCAGTCCGCTCTTCCACCCAGCGCACGGGGGCCCCGTGCTTGCGCGCGAGTGCGACGCAGAGCAACTCCTCTGCATAAACATTGAGTTTCGAGCCGAAACCGCCCCCCACGGCTGGCGCAACGACGCGCACCTGGTGCTCGGGGATTCCGCAGGTGATTGCCGTCATCACCTTCAAGATGTGTGGCACCTGCGTGGCGGAATAGAGCGTGATATCGCCACCGAACGGCTGCGGTACCGCTGCAACTGCGCGCGGCTCCATCGCCATTGGCAAGAGACGTTGCTGTACATATCGCTCTTTCACGGTGTACGCAGCGTTCTTGAACGCTGCATCGACTGCGCCTTCACTGGCTTCGACCTTCAGATTCCAGGTGTACGACTTGTTGGTGCCGAGTGCCTCGTGAATAATCGTCTTGTCAGCGAGGGCTTCTTCGAGATCGGTAACTGCAGCCAATGGCTCGTAGGCGACGTCGATTGCATCAAGCGCATCTCGTGCAGCAGCATCACTCGTGGCAACCACTGCGGCTACACCGTCACCGACATAACACACCTTGTCGAGCGCGATGGGGTAGTGAGCCGGGTTCTTCATGTCGGGTGTCACGGGCCAGGCGCACGGCATCGGTGCCGCCCATGTTGAGTGCAGGTCTCTGCCGGTGTACACCGCGATGACACCGGGCATGGCCTTGGCATCAGACACGTCAATGCTCTTGATTCGCGCGTGCGCGTAGGGAGAGCGGAGGAGTGCTAGGTGAAGTGCACCTGGAATTGCAAGATCGTTCGTGAACTTCGCTTCGCCGGTGAGAAGTGCTGGGTCCTCTCGCCGCAGGAGTCGCTGACCGATAACGGTGGTCGCGCGATCTTGTGTGATGCTCATCGTCGACTCCTATTTCTTCGCCGCAGCGAGGACTGATTTCACGATGTTGTGATAGCCGGTGCATCGGCACAGGTTGCCTTCAAGTCCGAGACGCACTTCGTCTTCTGACGGGTTGGGGTTCTCGTTCAGCAGCCCGATTGCCGCCATCACCATGCCAGGTGTGCAGTAGCCGCACTGTAGGCCGTGATTCTCCATGAACGCCTTCTGCATCGGGTGCATCTCGCCGTTCTTGGCCAGACCTTCGATTGTCGTTACCGAACCACCGTCGGCTTGGGCGGCGAGAATTGTGCAACTCTTTACAGCTTCGCCATCGAGATGCACGGTGCACGCACCGCAGCTCGAAGTGTCGCAGCCGATGTTTGTACCAGTCAACTTTGCGTGCTCGCGGATGTAGTGCACCAGCAATGTGCGTGGCTCCACATCGTGCGATTGTTTCGCACCGTTGACCGTGATCGTGACCTGCATATGGCCTCCCTCGGTGTGGCCGGACCGAAGTCCGACCGCTGTGTCTGGATTCACACGAACCCAGTAATGGGCAGTATTGCCCTTTCGGAGGGGGTTTGTCTAATCGCTCAGTCGCTTGAGGCTGCGCACAGCAAAAGTGAGGGTGAGGGCCGCCATCACCACGATGGCAAGGAGCCCGCCCCAGACGGCATTCCACGAGAGGTGGTCGGGGCTGGACGGGTTGACGAGGCCTACTCGTGCCAGGCGGAGGATGTTCGTCGCGGGGTTCACGCGGGCCACGGAATGCAGCCAGCCCGTCATCACGTTGAGCGGCACCTGCGCTGAAGAAAGAAACATCACGAGGAAAATAGACAGTTGCATAATTGCTGCACCGCGCATGTCTTGGAAGCGGAACGCAAGCCCGAGGCCCCAACCTGCACCGATCGTCGCAAGACCGAGTGCCGCTGCGTACAGGCACAACACCCCAAGCACTCCGCCGCTGAAGCGCGCACCGAGCGCGACGCCGAGCACGATCACGATGGTGGTCATCATCACGATGCGCACGAGCGTGCCGGTGAGCGGGCCGAGCACGAGTGACACGCGAGAAGTGGGCGTCATTCGCAGACGGTCATAGAACCCGGTCTCAATGTCGCGAATTGCAGTGAACCCGAGACCGACGCCGCCAAATGCCGCGCCCATCATGATGCCAAGCGGCATGTACCAGTTGATTGACCGGTCGGTCGGGAACCCGGGAATCTTCGTGACGGCAAAGAACGTTCCGGCGAACACGATCATGTTGAAGATCGGCATCGCGAGCGCAGGGAAGAACGCCGATGGCAGACGCCGAATGTTGCGGATGCTGCGCTTGGCGAGGATGCCGATGGTGCGCTGCGTGCTCGATACGAGCGTTTCAGGCTGGCGCTGAATTGTCGTGCTCATCTTGCTGCCAGTCGAGCAGAGAGTTGTCGAAGTGCGAGGGCAGTCGTCAAGAGCGCGATGCCGGTTGGTATCGCGAGTGTCTGGAGCA
>JBMTYA010000053.1:0-9443 GCA_049454015.1 Ilumatobacteraceae bacterium
GTGCGGCGTTCAGCGGTGACTTCGCACTCACCGTCGACTCACAAGGTTTCGGCGGTATCCCGTTGTCGGTGACCGATCAAATTTCGACGCTCGACGGCGTTGAGCAGGCGACGGGCATCGGTTTCACCTCGGTGCGGATCATCGACCCGAACGACACCACCGTCGACCCCGCGGCGATGATGCGTGGCAGCTTCGTGCAGACGGTTAATCCCGCCACCATCGAGGGCTTGTTCGACATCGGTGTAACAAGTGGCAATCTCTCTACGCTCGGTCGCGACGGTCTCTTCGTGGATACCGAGCGCGCCACCGACCGCGGCTGGCAAATCGGCACGAAACTTCAAGTTGTTCGCATCGACGGCGCCGTGATCGATGCAGAAATCCGCGGTCTTCTCTCAGGTGAGACGAGTTTCGCTAACTACGTCGCCAGCAGAGAGATGTTCGCTGACGCGCCGACACCAATCTTTGACTCCTTCGTCTATATAAAGTCGTCAGCGGGTGCCGCACTTGACGACGTGCGAGCACGAATCGCCGCCATCAGCAGCGACGCAGGCATCGGCGCGCTGCAGAGCCGGGACGAATTCATTGACGATCAGGCGGCACAGGTCAACCAGATCCTCGGCCTCATCTACGGCCTGCTCGGGCTCTCGATCATCATCGCCATCGTCGGCATCATCATCACGTTGCTGCTGTCGGTATTCGAGCGACGTCGCGAGATTGGTCTCTTGCGCGCGGTTGGTATGACACGTTCGCAAGTGCGTTCCACGGTGCGCTGGGAGAGCGTCATCACATCACTGCTCGGTGCCGTCACTGGTGTGGTTCTCGGCATCGTCATGGGCATCGTGGTGGTGGCAGCGCTCGCAGATGACGGTGACGGCATTACATTCCGGCTGCCAGTTGCTGGGACCGTTTGGATCGTCGTGATCTCGTTCTTCCTCGGCGTCGTCGCAGCGATCTACCCGGCGCGGCGTGCGACGAAGGTCAACGTCGTTGAAGCCATCAGCACGACCTGACGCGGCTACGACGCGTCGTCGAGTCGTTCTGCAAACACGCGCGCTGCTGGGTGTTTGTCAGTCGGCGTGTCGTCAGCGAGTCTTCGCGGTGCGGTGATCTGCGGAGTGTGCGCATTCTGGCAACCACTGCACCAATAGAGCACGCGATTCGCCTCGCCATGGTGAGTAACGCGCACGAGTTCGCTGCAGCGCGGACACTTCTTGCCTTGCCTTCCGTAGACAGCAAGGCCGCCGTCCACTCGCGGTGCAGTAATGCGGGCTGTCCTATTGAGGTTTGCGCGCAGCATCTCGTGCGCAAGCGCGACAAGTTCGCGACACTCATCATGTGACAGGTCAGCAATTCGTGCCCACGGATGTATCTCCGTCGCCCACAGCAACTCGCAGCGGTACACGTTGCCTACGCCGCACATCACTCGCTGGTCGAGCAACACCTCCGCAACACTCGTTTCAGACGGCGTATACGACATCATTCGTCGCACGCATTCGTCAAGGTTCGGTGACGGTTGGCAGAGATCAGGGCCAAGACTCCCGAGTATCGGATGTCGACGTGGATCAAAGTCTCGGTAAGTCTCCACGATTGGTGCAGAGAAACAGACTGCCTCCCAATCGAACGTGCCGATCACTGCGCGCGCACGATGGGCAGGCTTCCTCCATTGCTCTCCGGGGTGGTAGAGGTGCCATGAACCCGTCATGCGCATGTGGGTGTGCAGCACGATGCCGTCGTCCCACACGATTTCGAGGTGCTTGCCGCGGCTGCGTACTTCTTCAATCGTCTGCCCGATGCGAGGCAACATCGTCGTCAATCGAGGTGCTTCAAAACGAGTCATCTTCTTGCCGATGAGGGCGATACGCAGCGCTGCAGCTGCTCGATAGATGGTGTCGCCCTCTGGCATGGCGAAAAGAGTATTGCGCTCGGCGATGTCGCTGCGTGATTGTCCCGACAGTTGTCGCATGTCAACGGCCAATTTCGCGAGCGAACTCGCCGTAGTTTGAGAGGCGTGACGAAAACTCCCTCAGCTGACGAGCCCGCCCGTCACGATGAGGTGCATGCGGATCGGGCTGACTTCGCACCGTCAGAGCCGACCAACGTCGTGCCCGTCGAACCGACGCTGCCCGAAGACGCCCAAATGGTGCGTCGCGCAGCCCAGCGTTACGGCACCGTTGGGGCGATGCTGGCTGGCGGCATGGTGGTCTTTGACCGCCTCCTTGGCCGCAAACCCAAGGAAGAACCAGCAGTCGTCATAGAGGCCTCGACCGAGCCAGAAGACATTGAGAAGGGCATCTCACTCACGCTTGAACAACCCGACGGCGAGGTGCTCGAAGTGTTTGCTCCGCCGCCCGGTCGCAGGCGTTCGCGCGCTGTGCGCCGCCGACGCACTGCTGAATAGCTCTTCGTTATTGCACCCAACCGGGTGTCACTTGAACTACTACGGCAACACGCCGACTGAAGCGAGCGCCAGTCGAATCAGACGGTCGTGTCCGCTCGTCATGTCGCGCCGCACACCTTCACTCACGGCCTGCTCGGGCGTGTACCACGCGAGATCGAGCGCAGCTTGGGTCGGATGACAATCACCCGACACCGGCACCACGAAAGCGAGACTTACCGCGTGCTGGCGCGGATCGTGGAAACCTGAGATTGACGGATCAGGGAAGTACTCGACGACAGTGAACGGAGCCGGCTCGGCCGGAATCTTTGGCAAGGCAAGCGGCCCAAGATCTTTCTCGAGGTGGCGAAGCAGGGCTTCGCGGATGCGCTCGTTGAGTAACACACGACCCGACACGACAGTGCGCGAGATGCTGCCATCGGGTGCCTGGCGAAGCAACATGCCAACGTGCGTCACGACACCCATCGCGTCCACTCGCACCGGCACGGCATCCACATAGACGAGCGGCACCTGCCCGCGCACAGCATCCAACTGCTGCGGATCAAGCCAGTTGGTGCGGGTGTCGATGTGGTCGCTCATGAGTGGTGCCAGGTGGTGGTCGCGCGCGACCTAGTCTTCGCGCATGACTCGCTCAGAGAAACTACTCGCTGCGTTCTTGCTTGTCGCCGGAGTCGCACATTTCTTGAACCCCGACTTCTTTGATGCGATCGTGCCTCCGTGGGCGCCGGGGTCGGCCCGATTTGCCACCTATGCAAGCGGTGTCGCTGAGATTCTTGTCGGGCTGGGCATCGTCGTGAAGCGCACGCGACGACTGGCGTTAGGGTCAGCCGCCGCGCTCTTCGTTGCGGTCTACCCCGCGAATCTCTATATGGCCTGGGACTGGCGTGACCGTGAGCTCGCGGATCGTCTCGTTGCCTACGGACGCTTGCCGTTGCAGATTCCGATGATCTGGTGGGCAATCACTCTCGCACGACGCACTCAACGCACCGTCGTCTGACACCGACCACGTTAAGAAGGTGTCTGACGTCGTTGACTAGCGGGCGGCGGTGTAGCGAGTTGCGCGACCTTGGCGGCGCATCACGATTTGCCACAACTGCAGCGATCGAGCACGGAATCCGGCGGCCGACCCGAGCACATAGAAGCGCCACATGCGACGGAAGCGTTCGTCGTAGTGAGGAATCTCGTTCCAACGTGCCTCAATGTTGGCGTTCCACGCCATGAGCGTGCGGTCGTAGTCGGGGCCGAAGTTGTGCACGTCTTCGATCACCCACTGGGGTTCGACAGCCTTTGAAAACTGTGCGAGCGACGGCAGAACGCCGCCGGGAAAGATGTACCGGTCAAAGAATGGGTCGGTGTGGTGCTTGGAGATAGTCGACCCGATGGTGTGATGCAGCATCATGCCGTTGGGCACCAGCAAACGATCACACGTGTCAAAAAACGTCTTCAGGTTCTTTGGCCCGACGTGCTCAAGCATGCCGATTGAGAGAATTCTGTCGAAGCTTCCTTGTAGGTCGCGGTACTCCATCGCCTCGATGGTGATCGGCAGTCCCGCGCAACGTTCACGTGCTTTGGAAACTTGGTGCACCGCGGGCGAGATGCCGGTGCCAACGATGCCGTATCGCTCGGCAGCAAACTGCAAGAAGCCGCCCCAGCCGCATCCGATGTCGAGGACGCGCATGCCCGGTTTCAGTTCGAGTTTTCGGCACACCAAATCGAGCTTGGCTTCCTGCGCGCTGTCGAGATCGTCGGCGTGTTGCCAATAGCCACATGAGTACACCATGCGCTTGTCGAGCATCCGCTCGTAAAGGTCGTTTCCGATGTCGTAGTGCCGCTGGGCGTTGCTCGCGGCGCGGCGCTTGGTCTGGTGGTTGCTCACCGTCGAGCTCAGTGCATGCCATGCAATTCGGGGGCGCATCGGGATGCGATTCGCAGCATTAATCGCGATCACTCGCGTGAGCATTTCGTCAAGGTGGTCGCAATCCCACCAGCCCTCCATGTACGCCTCACCGAGGCCGAGCTGGCGTTGCGCAATGATCCGCGCCCACAGGCGCTCATCATGCACGTGAATGGCATGCGGTTCGTTACCACCCACAGGTACGCCTGCTTCATTCAGCAGGTCGACACATATTTTTTGAGCGCCGTTGCTCACCCTTCTTATTGTGCCAGCGGTTCTTCCTAGCGACTACTCGTCGTCGCCTCGTCGGGATGCGACTACCAGGTTCCGGCGACGTATTTGGTCTCGAGGAAAGCAAGCAGCCCGTCATGCCCGCCCTCACGGCCGAGCCCTGAGGCCTTCACACCGCCGAACGGTGCGGCCGGGTCAGACACGAGGCCACGATTCAGGCCAATCATCCCCGTCTCGAGCGCTTCGGCGAACCTGAGCCCGCGTCCGACATCACGAGTGAATACGTACGACACGAGGCCGTGTTCCACCGAGTTGCAGTGTGCAAGTAAGTCATCCGCGTCGCTGAATTTCACGATCGGTGCGACAGGCCCGAAGATTTCCTCCTTGAGAATTGCGGCGTCGAATGCGACGTTCGTGAGCACCGTCGGGTGGTATCCGAATGACTTGTCACTCGCACGCTTGCCGCCGCATGCAACCTTCGCACCCTCCGCGACGGCGGCGTCAACCAGTGACGCGACGTGGTCTTGCTCTTTGCGTGAGACAAGTGGGCCGACATGTGTCTTCGAGTCAAGACCGTCACCCAAGACGAGCGACGACATGCGTTTGGTGAATGCGTCGACGAACTTGTCGTGAATCTTCTCGTGAACGAAGAATCGGTTGGCAGCAGTACACGCAGCACCACCGTTGCGCATTTTCGCAAGCATCGAACCCTCGACTGAAACATCGATATCCGCATCGTCGAACACCACCAGTGGTGCGTTGCCGCCGAGTTCCATCGAGCAGTTGATGATGCGTTCGGCGGCCTGCGCAAGCAGCAAAGCACCCACCGACGTCGAGCCGGTGAACGACAACTTGCGAACCTTGCCCGACGAGAGCATCGCTGAGACAGCGGGGCCCGGCGGATCAGGCACCACGACATTCACCACACCGTCGGGCACACCTGCCCGGCGCAAGATCTCGCAGATTGCGATCGCAGTCAACGGCGTGTTACTCGCCGGCTTGAGCACCACCGTGCACCCAGCCGCGAGTGCAGGGCCGATCTTGCGCGTCGCCATTGCTGCCGGAAAGTTCCACGGTGTGGCAAGCAACGACACGCCGACTGGTTGACGAGAGACAAGCAGCCAGTTTGCGCCCGACGGCGCGCGTCGGTAGTCGCCATCGATACGTACGGCTTCTTCACTGAACCATCGAAAGAATTCGGCAGCGTAGGCGACCTCCGCTTTTGCGTCAGCGAGCACCTTGCCGTTCTCCTGCACGATCATTCGCGCGAGCGACTCGTGCTCCGCCATCATGAGCTCCCACGCCTTGCGCAACATCTCCGCTCGTGCACGCGGCGCAGTGGATTTCCACGTCGTGAATGCCGCATCTGCGCGGTCAACTGCAGACAAGCAGTCCGTGGTGTCAGCACGCGGAACTTTTCCGACGACTGAACCATCGAACGGGTTGATCACATCAACAGTTGCCATGCGTCCATTGTCGCAGATGTACTCAGTAGCCTCGCTCCGTGGCTCGGAAGCGTTTGTTGCTCGCGTTGTTCGTCGCCATCGCCGTGAAGTCGTCGGCGTACGGCGTGATGTTTACGATGCTGGACGACTACCGCGAGCAGTTTGGTATTAGTGAGGGCTCGCTCGGTTTCGTCATCGCAATCGGCTTCTTCACGTCATTCTTCGCCCAACTCACCATTGCTCCGCTCGCCGATCGTGGGCGGTCTCGACAACTGATCTTCGTCGGTCTGACGCTCGCCATCATCGGCAACTTTGCGATGGCGTTCTCCGACACGCTGCCCCAGTTGCTCGGCTCACGCTTCTTGTCGGGTCTCGGGCTTGGCTGTGCGCTACCGGCGATGCGCAGAGTCATCATCGTGAGCGACAAAGAGCATCTCGGTCGCAACCTCGGTCGTGTGCTGTCGTGCGAAGTGGGTGGGTTCGCCGCGGGACCTGTCGTCTCCACCTTCCTCGTTGATCCGTTCGGCATCCCCGCACCGTTCATCGTGATCGGTGCCGTTCTCACCGCGGTCGCCCTCGTGATCTTTGCGATGCCGATTCCCGAGGTGCCAGCCGAAGACCATCCGACTGAACGGTTCGCCGTCGACTTGCTGCGCGATCGCGCGGTCACCGCCGGAGTGCTGATCGGCATCGCAGTGTTCTTCATGATCGGCACGTTCGACTCGCTGTGGGCATTGATGATGAACGACCTCGGGGCGCCGACATGGATGGCAAACACGGGCGTGACGCTCTTCGTGCTGCCGATGGTGTTCATGGCTCCCTACGGTGGCAAGTTCGTGCAACGAGTCGGGCCATTCCGTGCAGGCGGCTTCGGCATGCTGTTCGGAGCGGCGTGCATGGGCTTGTACGGCGCCATCTCGGTGCCGTGGTTGCTGATGGCGGTGTTCCTCGTGCACACGTTGAATGACGGCATGACGGTGACAGGTGCTGGTGTCGCAGTTGGCATGGTCGCACCCACCGAAAGACAGGCAGGTGCCCAGGGTCTGCTCGGTGGTGCGCAAACGTTGACGGGTGGCGTGTCTGCATCGTTCGCCGGCCTGTCGTACGAAGTACTCGGTCGCACGACCACGTTCGCCATCGCTGCCGTCGTGATGACGGGGCTCATCGTTGCTGCGCGGCTGCTTGCCGGTGATCGTTGGATGACTCGCGGTCAAGTTGGCGCAGCCCCCGCGCACGTCTGACCAATGGCTCTGCGCTGACCCATGGCCCACCGCGACGGCGATGGCTTCATCCGCTGCACCTGCGGCCACTCACACTGGGGGCTACACGGTGCCGCCGGTCTTTTGTTGGTGCGAACCGACTTGCAGCAACCGAGCGTGCTCTTGCAGCTGCGCGCCGGCTGGACGCACGGCGGCGGCACGTGGGCATTGCCTGGCGGTGCACGCGACTCGCACGAAGACGTGATTACCGCAGCGTTACGTGAAGCGGCCGAAGAAGTCGGCGTCGACCATTCACGTCTCGAAGTTCGGCACGTGTTTGCTGACGATCATGGCAACTGGCGTTACGACACCGTTATTGCGTTTGCGCAAGACGACGCCGGCATCTTCGCAGCCAACCATGAAACGAGCGAGATCGAGTGGGTAGCGCTGCACAACGTGGCCGACTACGACCTGCACCCAGGGCTCGCCGCCCACTGGACGACAATCGCCGAACTCGTGCGGCGTGAACTCGCCAACTAGCGCAGCTACTCGGCCACGCGGTCTAGCGCGTCGAACTACAACGCGCGCGCGTAGAGCTCGTGCACGTCGCCGCGAGTCGGGTACTTCGGCGTGTTCAAGATGATGAGGTCGCGCAAGGCATCCTGCGTGAGGTCGTTGATGTTGTCGCTCGTCGCACCGAGGTCGCGCAAGCGCTTGTTGGTGCCGACTGTCGCCGACAACTTCTCCACTGCGGCGATACCCGCCTCGGGGTCGTGCTCCGAGCCCAACGCTTCGCCGATGTCGGCGTAGCGGCGAGCGACGACGTCGCGATTGAAGCGCATCACGTGCGGGAGCATCGTGGCGAGCGTCTGGCCGTGCGCCTGGTGCAACTGGCCGGAGATCGGGTGACCCGTGGCGTGCACGAGACCGAGCAGCGGGCCCGAAGAGAACGCGCGACCAGCGAGGTGCGACGCAATCTGCATTTGGGCACGCGCCTCGAGATCGGTGCCATCGGCGACGACCTTGGGCAGCCATTGACCAGTGAGACGAATCGCGTGCAACGCGAGCGCATCGGCGAACGGGTTCGAGTTTGCCGACGTGTAGCACTCAATTGCATGTGTGAGCACGTCCATGCCGCAAGCTGCGGTGCCGCGCGCGGGCATGCCGACGGTCAGCGTCGGGTCGAGCAAGATCACGAATGGTGCGACCGTCGGGTTGCTGAACGTCAGCTTGCGGTGCACCTTCGGGTTGGTGAGCGTGTCGGTGATGAGGCCACCACCGTTGGTTTCTGAAGCGGTTCCCGATGTAGTGGGAATTGCGATCGTTGGGAGACCGGGCTTCGACGCCTGTGCTTTCGGTGCAAGCGTGCCGAAGTCGATGCGATCGTTGGCATCAAGGTTCGGGGCGAACGCGAGGTTCAGGTTGTCGACACCATTGGGTGCAGCGAGTGCGATGTACTTGCCGCAGTCCATCACTGAACCGCCGCCGATGAACACCACCACGGTGCCCTCGAGGCCGAATCGGTTGAGTGCTGCGACTCCTGCCGCGACATTGACGTCGGTCGGGTTGGGCGACACCTGATCAAACACGAGCGTCTGCACGCTCGCTTTTTCCAGCACGTCGACAATCGGGGTAACGATGCCCGCACTGCGCACGCCCTGGTCGGTGACAATGAACGCTTTCTTGCCGCGCTTCAACACGTGTTGCGGCAGCGACGCGGCGACGCCCGGGCCCGACACGGTCTCTGGCGATACAGCGAGGTTGAACATGCGCTGGGCGGTCACGTCGGGGCCGAGGTCGCGCGATGGTTTCTTGGCGGCTGGCTTGGTCGACTTCTTGGCTGTCTTTGCGGCCGACTTCTTCTTCACGGACTTCTTCACTGTCTTCTTCGCCGACTTTTTCTTGGCGGGCTTCTTTTTTGCTGACTTCTTCTTCAACTTTTTCTTTGCTGCCATGATGTTCACATCCTCCCGTGGTAACGGGCGCACTCACCCGCCGCCGTCACGGTAGCAAAGCAACTCGCCGGTCATTCAGGCGGGGCTACCGCGATACACCCAGCGTGTCAGACTCGCTGCACGTGGCGCAGCCAGCGCGTCAGGAGGGGCCAGCAAATTGGTAGTTACCGCGCTCGTAGTCGGTCGTCGGCTGAGTATCGCCCTCGAATCGGGCAATCTCTGCGCGCCCCACCACGTGCCAGTGCACTTCATCGGGGCCGTCGGCAA
This sequence comes from Ilumatobacteraceae bacterium, assembly GCA_049454015.1. Taxonomy (GTDB): domain Bacteria; phylum Actinomycetota; class Acidimicrobiia; order Acidimicrobiales; family Ilumatobacteraceae; genus F1-60-MAGs027. Next base: position 9,387 of record JBMTYA010000053.1, read on the forward strand.
GTCGCAGCGTGCGTTGACCGGCGTACATGCGAGCGAGCGGTGTCCACTGTGAGATTC
>JBMTYA010000054.1:0-9366 GCA_049454015.1 Ilumatobacteraceae bacterium
GAGCACGCATGCAAGAAGTACGGTCACGAGCAGCGTGACATCGCAACGTGGCGACCAAAGACACCCTTTGATCTAGTCATCTGCATGGACGTGCTGCAATATCTCGACAATCGCGCGGCAACTACGGCACTGCGCAATCTGACCTCAGCAACACGCACCGTGCTGTACTTCGATGCGCTCACGGCCCACGATGCGCGGAATACGGTCGACCGATCGGCAACCGATCTCAACGCTCATCTCCGGCCAGGCTCGTGGTATCGCGAACGACTCTCGCGGGGCTTCGTGCAAGTCGGCGGTGGTCTCTGGGTGCGAAAAGGTGCTCAGATCGTGCTGCACGAGCTCGAACGCCACGATTGAGGTTCGCCCAGCTCGGGCCGAGGACCACTTACGACGACCTGACTATCGTTGCTGGCGATGACTGCAATCGACTGGGATCGTCTGCGCGACGCCGCGCGCGAAGCGATGCAACATGCGTACGTGCCCTATTCCAAATTTCGTGTTGGGGCAGCCGGCTTAGTCGATGACGGTCGCATCGTCACCGGATGCAACGTCGAGAACGCCTCGTACGGTCTCACGCTCTGTGCTGAGTGCGGCATGGTGAGCGAACTCGCCCGCAGCGGCGGCGGTCGCCTCGTCGCAGTCTGCACGCTCGGCAACGATGCGCCGGTGACCCCATGCGGACGCTGTCGTCAGTTGTTGTGGGAGCACGGAGGGCCGACGTTACAGATTGAAGTTAACGGCGTGCCACGCACGATGAGCGAAATGATTCCATATGCTTTCCCCGAGGCGTCAACCTTCTCTAACCCGAACGACTGAACGAGCGCACCAGACACACCATGGGCAAATTTCTCACTGACCAACAGATCTCCTCTTTCCGTACCGACGGCTTCCTCGTCGTACCAGACTTTGTTCCGGCAGAGCGCTGTCTCGAACTGCGAGAGCGAGCCATGCAACTCGCCAAGCAGCACGTGCCGTCCCCAGAAGAAGCCACCATTTTCACCGCCGACGGCAAGCCGCAACATGCGAGTGATGACTACTTCCTTTCGAGTGGCGAACAGATCCGCTGTTTCTTCGAGAAAGATGCATTTGACGCAGATGGTCGACTGCGCAACGAAGCTCACCTTTCACTCAACAAGCTCGGTCACGCGATGCACGACCTCGACCCGGTGTTCGATTCGTTCAGTCGAACTCCAGAGTTGGCGGCCGTTGCTCACGACATAGGCATGAACGACCCGCTGCTCTTGCAATCGATGTACATCTTCAAGCAGGCACACATCGGAGGCGAGGTCACTTGCCACACCGACCACACCTACCTGTGGACCGAACCAAAGAGCGTCGTCGGATTCTGGTTCGCTATCGACGACGCGACGCAAGAGAACGGTTGCATGTGGGCCGTGCCGGGCGGTCACAGGTTGCCGGTGCGCAGCAGGTCACGACTCAACGAGTCACGCACCACCACGGTGACCGACGTGCTCGACCCCGAGCCGTACCCGCTCGACAATCTGGTCTGCCTCGAAGCCAAACGGGGCACACTCGTGCTGCTTGATGGCGCCGTGCCACACCTTTCGGCAGCCAACACGAGCGATAAGCCGCGGCATGCCTACACCATCCATGCCATCGACGGTGTCGCGAGTTATCTCGACGACAACTGGTTGCAGCGTCCCTCGCTGCCCTTGCGCGGTTTCTCCGCTAACTGAGGCCGCTCGTGGCAACCTTGCGGTTCAGTTTCGGAACGATGGGCTCGGGCAAGAGCACCCTCGCGCTCCAGATTCACCACAATCTCTCGAGCCGCGGTCTGCGAGGCCTGCTCCTCACGAAACTCGACCGGGATGGTGCGCAGGTCACTAGTCGTCTCGGCGTGTCGTCGCCTGCATACGACATCAGTAGCACCCCGAGCCTCATTTCCCTCGCGCGCGAACACATGCCGCTCGACTTTCTCGTCTGCGACGAGGTGCAGTTCTATTCCATCGAACAATGCGACGAACTGGCGACCATCGTCGACGATTTGGGCATCGACGTGTATTCCTTCGGTCTCATCACTGATTTTCGCGGGCTGCTCTTCGACGGCACTCGCCGCATGCTCGAGATTGCCGACCAGCGCACCGAGATGCAGGTCGAGGCCCGTTGTTGGTGCGGTGCGCGCGCCACGAACAATGCGCGACTCGTCAACGACAAAGTCGTCTTTGAAGGCGAGACGGTCGTCGTCGGCGACACCGCCACCACGCGCAAAGAGCCGTTGTTCGGCGACGTCGTTCGCTACGAATTGCTGTGCCGCTACCACTATCGACGCGGGCAATTGGCGCCGAATCTCTAAATCAGAATCTCCCCGACGACGCATCGACTGATTCCGCGATGCAGAATGCAGGAGTTGCTCTGCAAACGAGCGACATGCGAGACGCGCCTTACTCTTCGAGCAGGCGTTCGAATTCTTCGATCCACCCAGGCAGCCAGTTGTCGGTGAAGTTCGCGTAGCGAGCAACGAACTTCTGACGCGCGTCTTGTACCTCAGGTTTGCTCCACCATGACGACGGGTCGCCCTTGAGGTCGTTCACGAATCGTGCTGCATCAGCGCCGGAGTGATGCAGCACGCCTGCGCTCGAGAGCAGTTCAAAGTAGGGGCGCGCCGACTCTCGGGGACGAAACACCTTCGGATCGAAAAAGCAGACGGTCGGGATATTCATCGCGAGCGTCTCAAGCCACGTGGTTCCCAAGTAGTTGTGCACGACCAAACTGGCCCGTGATGCCGCTTTCGCTCCCGGTTCGCGACCATCGTCGATTGTGATAGTGGCCGTTGCCCCGTGCAGACGGTCCATCGGGAACGTCGCAGAGCCAGAAGAACGCATGCAGAGTTCGCTATCCGCATCAAGACCACGAGCGAACGATGCGGTTTCGTTCACTGCTGTGTCCACGTGGTGCGGCACGAGGAACGGTTGGAATCGGTAGAAGTGCGACGTGACCGGCAGGCTCATGAGCAGATACCTCCGATCTGGCTTGCCCGAGTGGCGTGCCGGTAGAGCGGTGGGAAGCGGTCGCACGCGGCGACCCAAGTCAGGGCGATCCCATCCCCAGCTATAGAACACGTCGCCGATCAACGTGTCGTGAAACTCGCCGGGGTGTTGTTCGTCGATGCCATTTCCGCCGCCGTGCTGGTGGAACACGACCTTCGAACCAATCAGCTTCTGCTCGTAGAGATAGTGGCGAAAACTCGTTGAGGCCTGGTGAGCATTCGCCGAATAACAGACTCTCGTAGTTTCATCAGCTGTCTTCTGTGCCCACGCAGTCAGTTCATGATGTTGCTCGAGCACGTCAAGCGGAGCGAGTAGTGCCACAGCTCGACGAAGCGTGTTGCCCTGGCCGTCCGCCTCTGAAAACCGTCGCGCTATTCGCAGACGGCGCTCGGTCAACACCCCCCATGACGTGACTTGTGGTCGCACGACTGATTGCCAACGCATTTGTCGACTCGCACGGAAGGCAGCACCGAGTTCCTCAAGTAATGGCGTCTTCAGATAGGGGTCAGCAATGCGTACCGGTGCGTTCCGTGAACCAAGCACGGAGAATACATCGGAGCGAATTCGTCGATCTGAGGGCCAGAGCGCATCCGGCTCCACTTCCATGTTGACGACGGAGTCGGGTTGACCGTAAATCTCGCGGTCGCACGCATGCATCAACCAGAAAGTGTCGACAAACTCCACACGTTCCCGTGAAGGTGCCTTGCCGGTCACTTCGGCGATGACTTCGCACAGTGCGTCGACTGCAGCAGGCAACAGAGCACGCGAGCGTGATATGGCGGGTCCGAGGTCGTCTGCACCGAACTCCTTGCCAGCGTGCTGCGAATGACCGGTCATGAATCGGTCTCTCGAAGTGCTGCTTGCACTACTTCGACCGCAGTCGTGCCCAGTGAGACTCGGCCGGATAAGACGAATCGACTCAACGAGCGCAGATCATCCGCTGAGTCGACATCGAAGCGCAACCGCGGATACGCAAGTTCTCTCGGTGCCACGCAGGCGTGTGTGCGAGCTGGGACTGTTCCATCGACAACGGCAAGAGTCACGTGTTCGCGGTGCTGCTTCGAGAGCTGGCTCGACTGCAACTTCTCCAGCAAACTGCGCGAGAGAATCTCCGCCCCGAAGCCGTCGGCGTAGTCACATGTGCCGTGCGGTCGATGATTGAACGCGTACTCGGTATCACTCTCGCGATATTCGTGAATGAGCTGATTGATGCAAGCAGGGTCAATGAAGGGGTTGTCCGCACACACTCGCACGATTGCATCTGCAGAGTCACCCTCAACTGCCTTCGCAAATCGGGAGAGCACGTCGTCGGTCGACCCCCGCTTCACGTGCACTCCGAGACGCTCGCACTCGGCGACCAGCTTGTCGTCGCGAGACTCCTCAGTCGTTGCAACAATCACCTCATCGAGCATGGTGCTGCGTCGAACACGCGTCACCACCCACTCCAGCAGTGAGTGTCCACCCAGATGAGCAAGCATTTTCTCTGGGAATCGCTGTGATCCGAGCCGTGCTTGAATGACGGCGACTGTGCGGGTCATGCCTCGTTGAGGTCCGACCACTGCAACACATCGTCAGCGGTGAGCGCTCGACGCGTCGTGCGGCCGATCACTTCGTCCCACGAGAGCGGACTGATCCCAGTGCCTGGGCGCTTGTAGGTGATGTCCGATTCCGCAATGCGGTGTCCGGCGGCAAGGTCACGCGCCACCACGATGCTGCGTCGCGCGTTGTGACGGGCAATCTCTTCGCTCGGTAGAGGCGCCTTGCTACGCGAACCGAGTAGAGGTTTGATTCGCGAAACTTCGGTGCGGAAGCTGCGCAGATGATCGCTCGTCATCGCGTGGTAGTGGTCGTTGCCCCGCAATGTCGTGTCGTGAGTGAAGTGCTTCTCCAGGATCACCGCACCGAGCAACCACGCGGCGACGAGCGACGGCAGCCCGTCTTTGGGCACGGTGTGATCGGAGTAACCCATGACGCAGTCCTGATAGCGAGTTGCGAGGTCGCCCAACATCCAGAGGTTGGCGTTCTCGTCGGCCGTCGGATAGTTGAGAATGCAGTGCAGAAGTGCAATGTCCCGTGCACCAGCGGCCCGCAGCGTGGCGAGTGCACCGTCGATTTCCTCAGTCGTGGAGGCTCCGACTGACAGCACGACCGGCTTCTTGGTTCGTGCAACTCGACGCAGCAGCGGCGTGTTCGTGAGATCAGCTGACGCCACCTTGAAAAACGGCACAAGCGGGGCGAGCAGGTCGACGGCGGCATCGTCGAAGGGAGTCGACACGAAATCGATGCCCACTTTCTTGCTGTGCTCAGAAAGCGCCTGATACTCAGCCGGTCCAAACGCGTCGTACTTCTTGAAGAGTTCAAACTGGCTGAGCGTCGGCTCTTTCGTCGTGTCCCAATACGCAGGTGAGTGCCGGGAAGCGAGCGTGTCGGCCTTGTAGGTCTGAAATTTTGCTGCGTCAGCACCGCCCTCTTTCGCCAGTTCGATCAACCGCTTAGCGAGGTCCAGGGAACCCTCATGGTTGACACCAATCTCGGCGATGACGTACGGCTCACTATTTGCGTCAAGGACTCGTGACCCGAGTCGGATGCTCGGTGTACTCACGCGCCGCGCCCCTTGTGTTTTTCGTTGAGCCGACGCTCGTGACGCTGCATTTCAGCAGTGTCGTTGGTGATGTTGTCGTCATGACGACGGTATCGGTACAAGGGCAGTGGCACATGGTGGATCATGTATCGGTCAAGAAACCGCACTCGTAAGTCACGGTCTTCGTGACGCAGGAACGACTCGTCGTAGAGACCGATGTCAATCAATTGTTCGGTGCGAAACATGATGCCGCAGGCAATTGGGTCTTTCATTGCATCGCAGCGAGTGAGCACTTCTTCGCGATCGTCAACCAGCAAGTAGTCACATGCTGCCGCATCAAATGACGGATTCTCAGCAAGAAAGAGATACAGCACGTCAAGAAAAGCAGCGTTCACATAGTCATCGGCGTCGACCCGCACGACGAACTTGGAGTGAGTGGTGGTGATTGCTCGGTTCAAGCTGGCAGGCAGACCAAGGTTCTTCTCGTTGCGGATGACTCGCACGTCCTTGGCGAACGTCTCAAGAATCGCGTGGGTGCGGTCGGTGGAGCCATCGTCGACGACGACAATCTCGAACTGCTGCCGAGGGAACCGTTGCGCAAGAAGCGACCGCAGGCATCGCCCGATGTAGCGCTCTTCGTCGTGTGCCGCGACGATAACCGAAACCAACGTGCTCGACGGCATGACTCTCATCCAACCACCGACTGAATAGCGAGACGCATCTTCGCAGGTGTCGACTCATCCATCTTCACCGTGATCGGTAGTGAGACGCAGCGTGACAATCGGGCAGCCGTAGCCGGGAATGCCTTCGACAAGTCACCGTGTTTGGCTACTAATTCGGGCATGTGCGACCACGTGCCAGCGAAGTGCCACGTGACTGCTTCCGGGAGAATCTTCGTCGACAGCCCGTTCGCAACGAGTGCTGCCCTTGTGTCACGCGCGACCTGCGCTGATGCAGTCTCAAACACGAGAGCGTCAGCGGTTTCGTGCGAACCTGCTGGCACGGCGCGCGCAGTCACCCCGGGCAGGTCGGCAATGGCGCGCCACAAGGCGTCACGATTGGTGCGCTGGCGGCGCACGACATCGTCGAGCTTCTTCAACTGGGCGAGTCCGACCGCTCCCTGCAATTCGTTCATGCGGTAGTTGAAACCGCTACCCGAACGAGTGTCTTCCCACCTCGGCACTGCCGGATTGTTTTCGTGGCCGTGGTCGTGCCACGCTGCTGCTCGTTCGTAATCGCGCTTGTCGCGGAAGACGATCATGCCGCCCTCACCGGTCGTCATGGTCTTGGCGAAATCGAAACTGTAGGTGCCCATACGCCCCCAGGTGCCGAGCGCACGACCATCGAGTGACCCACCGCAACCCCATGCAGCGTCTTCGATGAGCACCAGGTTGTGTCGCTCACAGATTGCCGAAATCTCACGCAGACGCGCCGGAGTGCCGAGCATGTGCACTGCGATGACTGCCCGCGTTCGCGGCGTGATTCGTCGTTCGAGGTCGGCGGGGTCCATGTTGAGCGTGGCATCGACTTCGCAGCAGACAGGCACGGCGCGGGCTTCAATGATTGCTTCTGCGGTGGCGACGAACGTAAAGCTCTGAGTGATGACCTCGTCACCAGGCTGCAAGTCGAGGGCTGCAAGGGCGACACGCAATGCGGCGGTGCCGGACGTAACCGCGAGGGCGTGCGGCACCTTCATATACGCAGCGAATGCAGTCTCAAACTCGCGCACCTTGTAGCAGTCGTTTCGCAGTGCGTCGAAACCATGTCGGAAGAGCACGCCTCCGCGGGCAAAGATGTCGTTGATCTCCGCCTGTTCCTCCGCACCGATGACCTCGAAGCCAGGCACGGCTACATCCTCCGGAAGATGTCGACGACTCGGTCGTCGGTGAGTACCTCTCGGAAATTTGGTCCGAGTGCATTGGTGAGCGGTTTCACGTGCACCACCGTCGAGGCCACCAGCCGGGTGAACTGCTCGTCGCTCAATCCTGAGCACACTCCAGATGGCAACTCGACTTTCTGCTTCTCCAGCATCGTGCGGAACTCAGCATGCTCGGCTGGGTAGAACTCCTCGAGCGCGTTGAGTGCGATGCAGTTCGCTACGCAGTGGTGCAGACCGAGCACGACGCTGAGACCAGCCGAGAACGGGTGCACGATACCCACGTAACTCGTCGCAATCGCGCAGCCGCCGAGGTACGAGGCCACCATCAGGCGTTCGCGGGCGTCGGCGTGCATCATGTCGTCGGCGAGAAACACTTGGCGGCAGAGATTCACGGTCTCACGCGAGTAGGCATCACCGACGGCATTGCGATACGAACCAGCGAGCGCCTCAATGCAGTGGATGTAGGCGTCCATACCTGTGTAGAAATACTGGTTTCGTGGAACGGTCGCAGTGAGATCTGGGTCGAGCACCATCTGGTCGTACACCGTGTAGTCGCTGTTCATGCCGAGCTTCAACCCGGTCTTCGTATTCGTCATCACGCATGTGCGAGTTGCCTCGGCACCGGTACCAGAGATCGTGGGCACTGCGATCTTGTGCACACCCGGCACTTTCACCAAGTCCCACCCTTGATAGTCGGCTGCATTTCCCTTGTTGGTGAGCAGGTTGGCGACAGCCTTCGCAGTATCCATCGTGGTGCCGCCGCCGAATCCGACGATGGTCGCCGGCATTCCACCGACCGCTCGCCGAATGTCATCGGTGATGGCATCAATCCCATCAGTCGTCGGCTCATCCACCACGTCGACGAACCGGACGATGTCGGTGGCACGCGCCTGCAGGCGTTGCACGATGTCGGGTCGTGTACGGAAGTAGCCGTCGACGAGATACACCACTTTGGCGTTCTCCCCCGCGACGGCGCGACGGGCATCGACGAACTGCGGCAGCTGGTCGAGCGAACCGCGCCCGACCGTGAACCCGCTCACGTTGCGCACCACTTTGATGCCGGTGTCGAGGATTGACGTGCTCATGGTGTGGTGTTGAGGGGTGAAAGCCGACACCTAATGCAATCATTCTACGACGCGGGGTCAGCAGGCTCGTATCGCGCTCCACGGTTGCTCCGTGTCACGATGATGCGAGAACTACTGTGATTTCGTGTCCGAACTGACTGGCCCCTTCGACACGTCAAAACTGCCGCGCATCGCGCCTGGTTCGGTGACGGTCACGATCGCCCGCACCGTAAAGCCGGGGCGGTCGGCGGAGTTCACGTCGTGGTCAGAGGAGATGCTGAAAACCGTGCAGGCTGCGCCTGGCTGCCTTGGTGCGACGATGCTGCACCCCGGCAAACAGTCAGACGAGTACCACATCATCTTCCGCTTCGTCGACGCATTACACCTGCGCCAGTGGGAACGGTCGCCCGAACGCAACCAGCTGCTCGCGCAATCTGACGATCTGATTCAGTCAGAACGTGTCACTGTCACGGCAGGCGACGACGAGTTCTTCTCGGCGCAGGCTCAAGTAGCGCCCCATAAGACGAAGTTCGGGAGCTTTCTCTCTGAGATCGCGTGGGTGTATCCGCTCGCCCTCGGTTTCACCATCGTGCTCGGCCCTGCGCTGAGTTCGTTGTCGGTGTTCTTGCGAGCCCTGATTTTCACTGCCCTGATTGGTCTTACCTCGCGGCTTGCCGTCTCTCCGTTCAGAGTGCGCTGGCACCGGCGTCGAATGCTCCCGCAAGATCAACGAGTGCAGAAATGATGTTGCAGTGGTGGCGGGGGAAGGATTTGAACCTTCGACCTTCAGGTTATGAGCCTGACGAGCTACCGGACTGCTCTACCCCGCGTCGG
>JBMTYA010000055.1:0-9346 GCA_049454015.1 Ilumatobacteraceae bacterium
CGCTTGCAGACCACGTTGCGCGTGCGGCCAAGACGGCTGAGCAGCACGGCTACGGTATCGAGAGCGAGCAGACCAACGACCTCGCCACGCTGATTGGTTGGGTGCACGGCGCACCTGGCAAGTACGACGGCATCGTGCTCAACGCAGGTGCTTTCACCCATTTTGCGTGGAGCCTGCACGACGCCCTGAAGAGCGCGAAAGTGCCCGTGGTGGAGGTGCACATCTCCAACCCGGCGGCACGCGAACCGTGGCGGCACGAGAGCGTTATCGCGCCGGTGGCAATCGGCACGATCGCGGGCTTCGGCGCTGATTCCTATGTGCTCGGAGTCGAAGCAATGGTCAAATACTTGGAGGTGCACAAGTGACAAAGACAGATCTCTCGGCGAAGCTGCCCCCGCTTTCCGTCGCAGGTCGCGATGCTCTCGTGCGTGAAGAACTCGCGCGTCGTGCCGCTGCCTCGGTCGAGTCAGCCAAAGTCGACGCGCTGGTCGTCTTTGATCTCAGCAACATTCGCTGGTTGACAGGGTTCACGGGTTCGGCGGGCACGCTCATTGTGCGGCGCAACGAGATGGTGTTCGTGACTGACGGGCGCTACGGCGAGCAAGCGCGGGCACAATTCGAGGCTGCTGGCGCGTCTGCGCGCGTGGTGGTTGGCACGAGCGCAGCGGTGTTGCGCGAAGGAATGGAGCAGTCGCTCTCGGGTGCCGGGGCAGTGGCCTTCGACCCGACGGAGATCACTCACGCCCAGTTTGAGACGCTGCGTGGTCAGACATCGGCCAGCTTGGTGGCAGTCGGCGGAGTCGTTCAACATCTTCGCCGGCGGAAGTCGGCGGCAGAGATTGCACGCATGCGCCGTGCTTCTGCGTGCACCGATGCAGCCCTGGCAGAGGTGGTGCCGATGATGTCGTCTCGACCCACCGAGCGTGACGTGCGCGACGAACTCGAATACCGCATGCGCCGTCACGGAGCCGACGGCCCGAGTTACGACACGATCGTCGCAACCGGCGCCAACGGTGCGCGACCGCACCATCGTCCGACGTCAACTGTGATTGAAGAGGGCCACCTGGTCGTCATTGACGTCGGTGCGCTCGTCGACGGGTACCACTCCGATATGACTCGCACGTACCTGATCGGTGACGTCGACCCTGTCTTGCAACGAATGCACGACGTCGTGCGCGAGTCGCAACTCGCTGGGCTGGCGGCAGTGCGCGCCGGAACGACTGCTGGTGACGTCGATAAGGTCTGCCGCGACATCATCGTCGACGCCGGTTTCGGCAGCGAGTTCATCCACTCGACGGGTCACGGTGTCGGATTGCAGATTCATGAGCAACCTTGGGTGCGGACCGCAATGCCCGAACCGCTGCAGAGCGGTGAGGTAGTGACCGTAGAACCAGGGGTCTATCGTGAAGGGCTCGGCGGTGTGCGAATTGAGGACCTCGTGGTCGTCACCGACACCGGCTGCGACATACTCACCGCATCACCAAAGGACATCTCGTGCCTGCAATTAGCACCAACGAACTAAAAAACGGCGTCACGCTCGAGCTCGACAAGGGGCTCTTCAACGTCGTGGAATTCCAGCACGTGAAGCCCGGCAAGGGCGGTGCGTTCGTGCGCACCAAGCTGCGCAACATGCGCACGGGAGCCGTCATCGAGCGCACATTCAACGCTGGTGTGCGCGTCGAGCAGGCCATCATCGACCGTCGCGACATGCAGTTTCTCTACAAAGAAGGTGACGACTTCGTCTTCATGGACACCGACACCTACGAGCAAATCAACGTGAGCCCGGTCGCTCTCGGTGATGCCGCCGACTATCTCGTTGAGTCGGCAACCGCACAGATCGCGCTCTATGGCACCGAGATTGTCGCCGTCGAGATTCCCGCTTCAGTTGAACTGACCATCGCGCAGACTGAACCCGGCATCCAGGGTGACCGCGTCTCGGGTGCCCGCAAGCCCGCCACGTTGCAGACCGGCAAGGTCATCCAAGTGCCGCTCTTCATCAACATCGGCGACAAGGTGAAGGTCGACACTCGCACCGGCGACTACGTCACTCGAGTCTGAGACGAGACCGACTTTGTCTGACAAAGAGGTGACGTCTCCCTTGTCGGACGAAGTGATGCAGCCCGCAATGGCAGAAGATGACGACTGGAACCGCGATTTTGACCCGCGTTCCGACGCGCGTGAACGTGCCCTGAACGTGCTCTTTGAAGCCGACCTGCGCAGTTGTTCGACCGCCGACGTCACCGCGCGCATCCAAGTGCCGCTGGACGACCTCACGACCGTGCTGATTGACGGCGTTAGTGCACATCGTGAGCAGATTGACCAACTCATCTCTACGCACAGTCACTCCTGGACAATCGATCGCATGGCCACAACTGACCGCAACGTGATGCGCATCGCCACCTTTGAACTGCTTGGGCGACCGGAGATTCCAACGGCAGTCGTACTGAACGAAGCGGTTGGTCTTGCCAAGCGCTATGGCACCGACGACTCCGGCAAGTTCGTCAACGGAATGCTGTCGGCAATCGCCCGTACCGTGCGTGCTGGTGCTGGCGGCGTGGCGGGCGACCAGATCAGTGCAGCGGGTGGCAACGCGGGTACGGCGAGCGCCGACTAGAACGACATCATGGCCACCGACCCCCGCCAAGCGGTGGAGTCGCTGGTCTTGCGGGTGCGGGCCCTCTCGGTGTGGCACGCGACGGCTGTAACGCTCACCGTCGCCTACACCGTCTGGCTCGCGGTGCGCACCACGCGCGATCACTTCGGCCTCGGCACGTCGGCGTATGACTTCGGTTTGTACGACCAAGGCATTTGGCTGCTCGCGCACGGCAAGGCACCGTTCGTCACACTGATGGGTCGCAACCTCTTCGGCGACCATGCGTCGTTCATTTTGTTGCCACTGGTGCCGCTCTACTGGGTGATCGGCTCAACGGGCTTGCTCTTCGTCGTGCAGGCGATCGTGCTCGGCCTCGGCGCCTTGCCGGTGTGGAAGACCACCCGAATGCTGCTCGGCTCGTTGCCGATGAGTTGCGTGGCGGTGGTCGCATACTTGCTGCACCCGGCGCTCACCTACACAGGAATGGAGAACTTCCATCCCGATGCTGCGCTTGCGCCGCTCATCGCGTGGGCGATCTACGCCGCGCTCGCGTACCGATGGGTGCACTACGTGAGCGCAGTGGTGCTCATCCTGCTGGTGAAAGAAGACACCGCACTCTTCGTGATGGCGCTCGGCACGTGGGTGGCGCTGCGTCGCGACCGTCGCATCGGTCTCGTGACGCTGATTGGGTCGCTGTGGGTGGCAATCATCTTCATGTTCGCGGTCATGCGTGGCATCGTGGGTGTGCCGTATCGCAACGAGTGGCGATTACCGTTCGGCGGCTTCGGCGGATTGATCCGCACTTCGCTCACTCGACCCGACAAATTGATCCGCCATCTCGTGTCGGGAGAACGACCCCTCTATCTGTTGCAGTTGCTCGCGCCGGTGGGCTTCATCGCCTTGCTGCGCCCGGAGATTGCGCTTCTCGGAACGCTGCCGCTGCTCTCAAATCTCGTCAGCACGTTCTGGTACCAAAGCCAGATCGAATACCACTACGCGGTGCAATTCGTGCCCATTCTCGTGATCGGCGCGATGTACGGCATCTCGCGCATGGCCGAGCATCTGCGCACATGGCTGGCTTCGGTCGTGCTCGTGGCGAGCCTCGTGTGCTGTTTCATCTGGACACCGCTGCCGTTCATGCGCACGGAGATGCCGAGGTGGTCGCCGTCGCACCCGGCGGTGGCGGCTGCTCATGAAGCAATCAACAAGGTTCCTGCCGATGCGGCGGTGTCGGCGTACCACACCCTGACTGCCCACATGGCGCGACGCGAGCGCATCTATGTGTTTCCGGTGCCGTACCGCCGGGTGCTCTACGGCCCGAACGTGTTCGCCAAGGGTGATCGTCTCGAGTTCGCCAACGAGGTGCGGTACGTCATCCTTCCGCGCCAACTGGAGGGTGAAGCAGCCATCGACTGGCAGAACGAGCAGTTCTTTTTCGATGTGGTGTTCGGCAATGACTACTGGACGGTCTACGAGCGTGTAAGGTGAGGCGACCGTAAAACGAGTCCCGTGAGGCTCGAACGGCAGGAGTTCGACGTGAGCAACAACGTGATGTCGGCTGACGACGTCAGGCGCGCGATTACTCGAATCGCCCACGAAATTCTCGAACGAGAGCAAGGCTCTGAGCGTCTCGCCATCGTCGGTCTGCAGCGTGGCGGTGCGTGGCTCGCCGATGCGATCGGTGCGGCAATCAACAACATCGAGCCGCAGTCGAAAGTGCCAGTTGGCTACATCGACGTGAGTATGCACCGTGACGACATCGGGCTGAGGCCCGTCGTTCCCGGTGCCATCAGCAGCATCAACTTCGCAGTTGACAACACCACGGTGGTGCTCGTCGACGACGTGCTCTACACCGGTCGCACCGTGCGAGCCGCTCTGGAGGGTATCAACACCTACGGCCGCCCGCGTGCGGTGCAGCTGGCGGTGCTGGTCGACCGCGGTCATCGCGAACTGCCGATTCGCCCGGACTACGTCGGAAAGAACCTCCCCACACGCATCGACGACGAAGTCAAAGCAACTGCCGAGGGCGTAGTGATCACGGCGAAGGTGGCGAAATGAAGCACTTGCGCAGCATCGACGAACTCGGTCGCGAGGGGCTCCTGCGGTTGCTCGACCTCACCAACCACATGGTGGAAGTGAACCGCCGACCTGTGCCGAAAGTGCCGGCACTGCGCGGGCGCACGGTCGTGAGCCTCTTTTTTGAGGACTCCACCCGCACCCGTCTGTCGTTCGAGACGGCCGCCAAGCGGCTTTCTGCAGACACGATGACATTCAGCGTGTCCACCTCGAGCGTCAACAAGGGCGAGAGCCTGCGCGACACCGTGGAGACGATTACCGACATGGGCGTCGATGCATTCGTCGTGCGCCACAAGTCGACTGGCATCCCGTGGCAGATCAGCGAGTGGACGAATGCATCAGTGGTGAACGCCGGCGACGGTTGGCACCAGCACCCCACGCAGGCGTTGGTCGACTGCTTCACGGTGCGCGAGGCGCTCGGTAAAGAGCGTTTCGACGGTCTCACCATCACCATCGTGGGCGACATCAAACACAGCCGTGTGGCGCGTAGCAACGTGACGGCGTTCAACATGATGGGTGCCAACGTGGTGCTCGTGGCGCCACCCACGCTCTTGCCGCCCGACGTGTCTCACTGGCCGGTCGAAGTTTCGTACCGCCTCGACGATGTGCTCGCGCGAACCGACATTCTCTATATGTTGCGACTACAGAGCGAACGCATGTCGCAAGGGCATGTGCCCAACTTGCGCGAGTACGGCGAGTCATACGGGCTTGATGCCGAACGTGCCGCGAAGCTGCCGCCGCATGCGGTGATCATGCATCCAGGCCCGATGAACAGGGGAGTAGAGATGTTGATTGACCCGTCGGCGCTTCCCAATTCGCTCATTCACCGGCAGGTGGCGAACGGCGTGTCAGTGCGCATGGCGGTGTTGTTTGACTTGCTGGCGGGAGAATCCTCCGCCTCGAATCTTGCGCAGGTGGCATCGTGACTACGAGCGCATCGAGGCGAACCACGAGTGGAACGGCGAGCGCACGAACGGTGCTGAAGGGCGGCACGATCGTCGACTCCCGCGGCGAACGAAAGGCCGACGTCGCCATCGAGAACGGGGTAATTGTCGAGGTTGGCGCATCGCTGAAGGGTGAACAAAACGTCGACGCCACGGGGTGCGTCGTCGCCCCCGGATTCGTCGATCTGCACGCGCACCTGCGCGAGCCTGGAAAAGAAGAAGCAGAGACCATTGAGACGGGCAGCCGTGCCGGCGCGAAGGGCGGCTACACCGCCCTCGTGGCGATGCCTAACACCGACCCCGCACAAGACAGCGTTGCGGTGATCGACTTCGTGCGCGAGCAAGGCAAGCGCGCGGGATTGGTCGAAGTGGTGCCGAGCGGTTGCATCACACTCGGCCGCAAAGGCGAAGCGCTCGCACCAATGGCCGAACTTGCCGCGGCAGGCGTGCGCATCTTCACCGACGATGGTAACGGTGTGCAAGATGAGTTGCTCATGCGTCGAGCGATGGAGTATGGCAAGGGTCTCGGGGTCACGCTCGCGCAACACTGCGAGGTGTCGAGCCTCACCAAGGGTGCGGTGATGAACGAGTGCCAATGTTGCACGTCGCTCGGGCTGCCCGGATGGCCGTCGATCGCAGAAGAGTTGATGGTGTTTCGCGACATTGAACTCGCGCGGCTTACCGGTGCGCGTGTGCATTTCTTGCATCTCTCCACTGCTCGCAGTGTCGAACTGGTTCGGGCGGCTAAACGCGACGGGTTGCCGGTGACCGCCGAGGTGACGCCGCACCACTTGTCGCTAGATGAAACACGGCTCACTACGTTCGACACGGTGTTCAAGGTGAACCCACCGCTTCGCTCACCACACGACATCGCCGCGTTGCGCGAGGGAGTGCTCGACGGCACCATTGATGCTCTCGCCACCGACCATGCGCCGCATCCGCGCCGCGACAAAGAACTTTCGCTGGACCAGGCGCCGCCAGGCATGCTCGGGCTCGAGACGGCCTTGGGGGTGGCTCTCGGGGTGCTGAATGTCGATCTCGCGCACCTCGTGCGGGTGATGTCCATCAACCCAGCTCGTATCGCAGGAATCGACGACCGCCATGGCTGCGACGTACAGGCGGGCGCGCCAGCCAACCTCGTGGTGTTCGATCCGAACGCAACCTGGCAGGTTGAGCCAGAGAAGTTGGCGAGCAAGAGCCGCAACACGCCGTTTGTCGGCATGACGTTGCGCGGCAAGGTGCGGCATACGGTGTTCAACGGTGGGTTGACCGTGCTCGATGGTGAAGCACAACGATGAATTTGCTCAACTTCATGGTGTGCCTGTGAGCTTGCGACCCTCATTGTTGTTACTCGCGGACGGCAGTCTCTTTGAAGGCGAAGCAATCGGCGCAGAGTTGCCGGTGGCGTCAGGTGAAGTGGTGTTCCACACTGGGCTGAGCGGCTACCAAGAAGTAATCACCGACCCGAGTTACGCCGGGCAGATCATCACCTTCACCACGCCACACATCGGCAACTACGGCATCTCGCGCCACGATAACGAAGCGAACAAAGTGCATGCACGCGGTGTGATCATTCGCGAGATGGCGCGGCGCCGCAGCAACTGGCGCAGTGATGAACCGCTCGAGGTATTTTTACGCGAGCGAAACTTGGCCGGAATCGCGGGCATCGACACACGCCGCCTCACGCGAGTGTTGCGCGACTCCGGCGCGATGATCGGGGTGTTCGGCACGGCCGACGAGGCCACACTCCGGGCTACGTTGGCGAAAGAAAAAGGTACTGCGGGTAAGAACCTGGTCGCCCAAGTGACGACTGTGGCGCCGTACGACGTGAAGAACACCGCAGGCAAAGGCGTGAGGCCATTCTCAGTCGTCGCGTACGACTTCGGCATCAAGTCGACCATCCTTCGCTGCTTGTCGGAGATCGCCGACGTGCACGTGGTGCCGGCCCGTACACCTGCCGCCGAAGTGCTCTCGCGGAAACCCGACGGCGTGTTTCTCTCGAACGGTCCGGGAGATCCGGAGATGGTGTCGCAGGCGCCGCAAATCATCGGCGACTTGCTGGCTGCCGATGTGCCGCTCTTTGGCATCTGTCTCGGTCACCAGTTGCTGGGGCTCGCCCTCGGTGGCAAGACGTTCAAATTGCCCTTTGGCCACCATGGTGCAAACCATCCCGTGCGCGACATTGCGACTGGCAAGGTGGAGATCACCAGCCAGAACCACAACTTCTGCATCGACCCGAGTTCGCTCGATGGCAAGGTCGAAGTCACGCACGTGAACCTGAACGACAACACCAACGAAGGCATGCGGGTGCGCGGCAAGCGAGCCTTCAGCGTGCAGTATCACCCCGAGGCAGGGCCAGGGCCGCACGACTCTCGCTATTTGTTCGCGCGATTCGCCGAGATGATGAGCGGAGCCAACTAGCGATGCCGCGTCGTAACGACCTTCGCAGCATCCTCGTGATTGGTTCTGGCCCGATCGTTATCGGACAGGCGTGTGAGTTTGACTACTCGGGCACGCAAGCGTGCCGAGTGTTGCGTGCCGAGGGCTATCGCGTGATTCTCGCGAACTCGAACCCGGCGACCATCATGACCGACCCGGACTTTGCCGACCGCACGTACATCGAGCCGCTTACGCCCGATGTGCTCGCTGCGATCATCGAGCGGGAGAAGCCCGATGCAGTGCTGCCGACACTCGGCGGGCAGACCGCACTCAACTTGGCAATGGCGTTGCATGAACGCGGCCTCGTTGGCGTGCCAGGCACACCCGAGTTAATCGGCGCGAACGCCGAAGCAATCGCCACTGCGGAAGATCGCGAGAAGTTCAAGGAGGCGATGATCGAGATCGGCCTCAAGGTGCCAAAGAGTGGCATCGCGCACTCGTACGAAGAAGCAGAAGCGGTGCTGCGCAAGGTGAAGTTGCCTGCAATCATCCGCCCGGCGTACATCCTGGGCGGTCGCGGCACTGGCATCGCCAACGACATGGCCGAGTTCGAGCGCATCGTCAAGGCCGGCCTCGCAGCAAGCCCGATCAACGAAGTACTCATTGAAACGTCAATCAAGGGTTGGAAGGAATACGAGCTCGAAGTCATGCGTGACCGCGCCGACAACTGCGTGATCATCTGCTCGATCGAAAACGTCGACGCCATGGGTGTGCACACGGGTGACTCCATCACCGTTGCGCCTGCCATGACGCTCTCTGACGTGGAATACCAAGAGATGCGTAACGCCGCATTCGCCTGCATTCGCCGTGTTGGCGTGGAAACCGGCGGGTCGAACGTGCAGTTCGCCGTGAACCCCAAGACCGGCGAGCAAGTGGTCATCGAAATGAACCCGCGTGTATCGCGCTCTTCTGCGCTTGCGTCGAAGGCGACGGGCTTTCCGATCGCCAAGATTGCGGCGAAGCTCGCCGTCGGGTACACGCTCGACGAGATTGCCAACGACATCACGAAGATGACCCCGGCCAGTTTCGAACCCACCATCGATTACGTCGTCACGAAGGTGCCTCGCTGGGCGTTCGAGAAGTTTGAGGGTGCGAGCAACGTGCTCGGCACGCAGATGCGAAGCGTTGGCGAAGCAATGGCCATCGGCCGCACATTTCCCGAAAGTCTGCAAAAGGCGCTGCGCTCGCTTGAGATTGGTCGCGCAGGTCTCAATTGCGATGCAGCCGAAGCCAACTTTGCGGCGCTCGACGACCGAGAGTTGCTCGCGGCGACCGAGACGCCCACGCCTGAGCG
>JBMTYA010000056.1:0-9177 GCA_049454015.1 Ilumatobacteraceae bacterium
ATCGTCGGTGAGTCGGGGAAGACTGCGAGCAGGCCAGTCGAGGTCATAGCGAGCGTAAGTAGGTGTCGATCTCGAACTGTGAGACGTGCGTCTTGTACCTGCGCCACTCTGCACGCTTATTGCGCAAGAACCACTCGAAGATGTGTTCGCCGAGCGCTTCTGCGACAAGTTGCGACGACTCCATCATCCGCAGGGCGTCGTTTAGCGACTGAGGGAGTTGTTCGATGCCGAGCTTGGCGAGCGCCTGGTCGCCCATCTCAAACAAGTTCGCGTCGGCCTCGGTCGGAAGTTCGTATCCCTCTTCAACGCCGCGCAAGCCTGCAGCAAGGATCACCGAAAAGGCGAGGTACGGATTGCAGGCCGGATCGGGCGAGCGCAGTTCGATGCGAGTCGCGAGGTCGTTGCCGCGCTTGGGGACGGGCACGCGGATGAGACCACTGCGGTTATTGCGCGCCCATGACACGTGCACCGGCGCCTCGAAGCCCGGCACGAGGCGCTTGAAACTGTTCACGGTCTGGTTGGTCACTGCGGTGATCTCTCCGGCGTGACGTAGGAGGCCAGCCATGAACGACTTTGCGACATCGCTCAAGTTGTACGGGTCATTTGCGTCGTAGAACGCGTTGGCGTCGCCCTTGAAGAGTGAGAGGTGCAGGTGCATGCCAGAGCCCTGCACGCTTTCGAGCGGCTTGGGCATGAACGTGGCGTGCACGTTGCGCATCGCCGCGATTTCTTTCACTACGAAGCGGAAGGTCATCACGCTGTCGGCCATCGCGAGAGCGTCGGTGTGGCGGAGGTCGATTTCATGCTGGCTCGGCGAGTCTTCGTGGAAGCTGTACTCCACTGGGATGCTCATCGTCTCGAGCGTGCGAATGGTTTCTTTGCGCAGGGAGCTTGCGATGTCGGTTGTCGTCAGATCGAAGAATCCACCTTGATCGAGCGGCTTGGGTCGGCCGTCGGTGGGCGGCGCGAAGTAGAAGTACTCGATGTCCGGGGCGACGTAGAAGACGAATCCAAGTTTGCGGGCAGCATCGAGATTGCGCCTCAGCACCTGGCGTGGATCACCCTCAAAGGGCGTGCCGTCGAGTTGCGCAATGTCGCAGAAGACGCGAGCTTCGGCTGCCTTTGCATCCACCCACGGCAGCACCTCGAAAGTGTTGGGGTCGGGCAGAGCAAGCACGTCGGCTTCTTGTACTCGGCCGTAGCCGTCGATGGACGAGCCATCGAAGCTCATGCCGTCGTTGAGCGCGTTCTCCAATTCTGCGGGGCTGATCGCAAAACTTTTCAGGTTGCCGAGCACGTCGGTGAACCAGAGGCGAACCAGGCGGATGCCGCGCTCCTCGACGGTGCGAAGAACGTAGTCGCGTTGAGCTTCGAGCATGCCTGGCACCCCTTCAGTCAACCGTCACGGCGTGCCGCCTGAGGTCGTGCACCGACGTTGGGCCGGTGCACGACCTAGAGGCGACTATTTGCCGAACTTTATCTGCGGGACTTGGACTTCTTAGTGCCCCCGGCCGGCAACTTCTCCTGTGAGCACACCGTCTCGAGCAGCAGTCGCGTGACGACGTAGGGGTCCATGTTCGCGTTCGGACGGCGGTCTTCGGCGTAACCCTTCTTGTCTTTGGCGACCTGCCATGGGATACGGATCGACGCGCCGCGATTGGAGACGCCGTAGCTGAACTGGTTCCACGGAGCAGTCTCGTGCTTGCCGGTGAGGCGGCTCTCGATGTCGTGGCCGTAGTTCTTCACGTGTTCCATCACGCGTCCGCCGATTGCCTTGCACGCCGCCTCGATGGCGTCGTACGACGAGCGCATGGCCTTCGTGGAGAAGTTGGTGTGCGCACCGGCGCCATTCCAGTCACCCTTTTGCGGCTTGGCATCGAACGACACGACGATGTCGAAGTCTTCGGCGATTCGGTGCAGCAGCCAGCGAGCGACGTAGAGCTGATCGCTCACGGCGAGAGCGTCGAGCGGGCCGACTTGGAACTCCCACTGACCTGGCATCACTTCTGCGTTGGTGCCAGAGATGTTGAGCCCTGCATCGAGGCAGGCCTCGGTGTGAATCTCGATCACGTCGCGACCCATCACGCGACCGGCGCCGACGCCGCAGTAGTACGGGCCCTGCGGACCAGGTTCACCGTCGAGTTCAGGGAAGCCGTATGGACGACCGTTCAGACGCATGAAGGTGTATTCCTGCTCGATGCCGTAGATCATTCCGTGGGCCTTGTACTTCGCTGCGGCCTCTGCGCACGCAGCGCGCGTATTTGTCGGGTGCGGCTGACCAGTTGCCGCGAGGTACACCTCGCACATCACCAGAATGTTGCGTCCCCCGCGAATCGGGTCTTTGCACCAGAACACTGGCTTCAACATGCAGTCCGACGATTCGCCGGTTGCTTGCTCGGTCGAAGATCCGTCGAATCCCCAAATTGGAGGAGTCTTCACCGAGTTCTCAAGAATCTTGGTCTTGGAGCGGAGCATCGGAGTCGGCTTGGCTCCGTCGATCCAGATGTATTCGGCTTGGTATGCCATGTTGTGCTTCCTTTCGTACAACGAGATACGACAGTCTCATTCATGTTCGTGTCTGGGGCATCATCCGTTTGTAAACGGAGTGTGAAAATGTCGCCGGCTTCTCCGTCTCGCGCCAGAAGTCACTGATGCCTGCCTCAGTAGCCTGATTTCGTGGCGCCGCGACAGCCAGCATCGACGCTGCGCGTGGGTTTGGCCCAGATCAACCCACGGGTCGGCGACATCAACGCCAACCTCGACACGGTCATTCGCTACGTGACCATGGCCGAAGAGGCGGGCTGCGACCTTGTGGCCTTCCCCGAACTCACCCTCTCGGGCTACCCGCCAGAAGACCTCGTGCTGAAAGCAGGATTCGTCGCCGACAACCGCGCGGCCCTAGAGAAAGTCGCGGCCCGCTCGGGACGCTGCGCCATCGTGGTCGGATTCGTGGACGAGGTCGACGACGAGCCGGTCACCCAGACGAGTGCACGACCCGCACAGCTCTTTAATGCCGCGGCGTTGTGCGCGAACGGGACGATTCTCGGGGTGTATCACAAGCAGTTGTTGCCGAACTACTCGGTGTTCGACGAAGTTCGCTACTTCGCACCAGGCCACGACGACCGTTCTACGT
Source organism: Ilumatobacteraceae bacterium (assembly GCA_049454015.1). Lineage (GTDB taxonomy): Bacteria > Actinomycetota > Acidimicrobiia > Acidimicrobiales > Ilumatobacteraceae > F1-60-MAGs027. Next base: position 3,134 of record JBMTYA010000056.1, read on the forward strand.
ACCAAGTGGCCGGAGTTGCCGTGTCGCTCAGTATCTGCGAAGACGTGTGGGTGGCGCACGGCCCGGTTGCACGCCAACGCGCTGCTGGTGCTCAGGTCTGTATCAACATCAACGGTTCACCATTTGACCGCCACAAGGGCGACGTGCGTGAAGCCACCGTGCGTGCCCGCGCGACCGAGTCGGGCCTCCCGATTGTCTACGTCAACCAGGTGTGCGGCCAGGACGAACTCGTCTTTGATGGTGGTTCGTTCGTCGCCGACGCGGGGGGAAACATCACCGCACGCGCCGCACAGTTCACCGAAGAGCTGCTCGTAGTTGATGTGCCTGTGTCGGATGAGGTAGCTGAACGCAGTTCCGCGACCCGACTCGCGCAGCCTCTCGACGAACTCGACCAGATACTCGGCGCTCTCGCACTCGGCACGCGCGACTACGTGCGCAAGAACGGTTTCACCGACGTGGTCATCGGGCTCTCGGGTGGCATTGACTCTGCCGTCGTCGCCGCGGTCGCAGTCGAAGCTCTCGGTGCAGGTCGTGTGCACGGAGTCTCGATGCCGTCGCGCTACTCGAGCGAGGGTTCGCGCACCGATGCTGCCGAACTCGCCCGCAATCTCGGCATCGAGATGCTGACGATCCCGATTGAGCCCGCATTCGCCTCGTATCTTGACATGACATCCCAAGCGTTCGCAGGACGTGCGGCAGACCTCACAGAAGAAAACTTGCAGAGTCGCGTTCGCGGCACGACGCTGATGGCGCTGTCGAACAAGTTCGGCTGGATGGTGCTCACGACTGGCAACAAGAGCGAGCTCGCCGTCGGTTACTTCACGCTCTACGGCGACTCCGTCGGCGGTTACGCAGTCATCAAAGACTTATTCAAGACCGACGTATACGCACTCGCGAAGCGAATCAACGAGCGAGCGGGCCGTGAGCTGATCCCGCGGGAGACCATCACGAAACCGCCGTCAGCAGAACTGCGGCCCGACCAACGCGACGACCAGAGCCTGCCGCCCTACGACGTGCTCGATGCAGTGCTCGCGCTCTACGTGGAGCAGGATCGCACTGCGGCAGAGATCGAGTCGATGGGTTACGACGCGGAACTTGTCCGCCGCATCGTGCGACTCGTCGACAACAACGAGTACAAGCGGCGACAGCTGCCGCCTGGCGTGCGAGTGACGTCAAAGGCATTCGGGAAAGACCGACGTCTGCCGATTACCAACGCATATCGTGGCTGAATATCACCGATGCGTAGAGCGGGTGAACATCACCGATGTGCACTGCGAGCGAGTGACGTCATCGCAACCTTGTACTGCGACTGACCGCGTAGCCGGCTCAGCCTCGTGCGTTGACCCGTGACTGGTAAGCGGTGATCGTGACGGCACTGAGTGCCGCACAGACGATTGCTGCGATGCACGCCCCGACTACTCCGGTGCTGTCGTACAAGCCGGTCGCTACAACGGTGAGCACGCCGCGTCCGAAGGTGCCGGCTCCGATGACAAGCCCGAACCCCTTGCCGGGCGAACCAGCAAAGAGGTCGGTGGCGACGGGGATAAGACTCACGACACCATATTCGAACCCGATGATGAAACCCGAAAGTGCAATCAACCCGACAACGAGAGTTCCGTCGAAGCCAGCAAGTAGCGCAGCACAAGGAATCATCACCATGACACCGAGTAACACGCTGCGTTCTTTGCCAATCCTGTCAGTCATGCGTGCGCTCGACACCGAAGCAAAGAGTTCGCCGGCGCCGAGTGCAAAGCCGACTGCTGCGATGCCAGCGGCCTCGAAGCCGAAGTCGTCGGCAAGCCACGCGCCGAAGGTAACGAAGAGGCACTGAGCTGCCCCCATCAGGCCGAACATCGCGAGCGGCACGAGCCACGCCCCCGCCACTTTCTGTCCGTCAACTTTCTGGTGCTGGGTGCGCGGCACGTCGGTGCTCCCGCGCAAGTGCGAGTCGAGCCAGACACCGCACATCACAACAGCGATACCGCCGACCGCGCAGGCAATGCGCCACGAAGTCGCTGCGGTCACGAGCCCGAGCACCGACACACCGACGAGCAGGCTGAGCGCCCACGAAGTCTCGGTGATTCCGACGACGCGTCCGCGGCGCTCGTAGGGGACATGGTCGGCGAGCCATGCCCCCATCCCAAGGTCGAAGCACGACTTCAGCAAGTTGAGCAGCATGAGACCTATACCGAGCACGAAAAGATTTGGCGCAGTGGCCATCAGCGACACGCCGAGCGTGGTTCCGGCGAGACCGACCATCATCGACAGTCGCCGTGACACGCGATCGACGAAATTGCCGAGGATCGGTGCGAGAAATCCTGCGAGTTCTGAGATGCTGATGACGAGACCGATGTCGGCAATCGACACGTCGAATCCGCTGCCCTCGGCGGCAATGATGGCGATGAACGGGGGAGCAAACCGGTAACAGGTGTTTGCTGCCAGACGCGTGACGGTGAACGGGACCACGTTCGAACGCACTTCTGGTGCGTAGCCGTCGTCGAGAATACGTCGCTGCACGATTTGCGACGCTAGACGCCTTGGTCGGTTGGAGTTCAAACCGCGTCGTTCACGACCGGCCGTGAAGCCGTAGCGAGGCTGATGAAGTCGCCTGCGACGAGGCGACCGTCTGCATCGAGGTGGAAGTAACAGCCTTCGAGATTGTGTAACCGGCGGTCGGGCACTTCCATCATTCGACGGATGGTGCGGATGACCCCACTATGACTTACCACCAGGACGTTCTCTTCTTTCTCGTGGAGCTCGCGCAGCACCGAAGTCGCACGTTCAAAGACGGTGTGGGGAGGCTCAAAGTTCGGTGGTGTCCGACGGTCACGCAGGTAATTGGGCCAAGCCGCCTCAATCTCGTGCTCGCGCAGGCCTTCCCATGGCCCGACATCCGTCTCTACAAGCCGGTCATCCACTTCTGGTGCGTCGAGACTGAGCGTCGTTGCGACGATTTCTGCCGTCTCTCGCGCGCGACTGAGTGAACTCGCGACGATGCGATGAATGGCGATCCCGGACTCTGCGATGCTGCGTGCGGCATCTCGAGCTTGGCTCCGGCCAGCGTCGGTCAATTTCGTGTCGGCGCGGCCCTGCCACTTGCCAAGTACGTTCCACTCCGACTCGCCGTGTCGAACCATGATGATTCGTGCGTTCGCATTGCTTGTGTGCATCGAGTGGTCGGTCATGGAGTGCCCGTCGCAGGGTAGTCGCTTGGGTACGCTGACCACGTGGCGCAACTGTTGCTCTTTGCTTCGGCGCGCGAAGCAGCGGGTCGTTCGCGAGACACCGTCTCGGGTGCCACCGTCGCCGACGTACTTGCTGTCGCAAAAGGTCGATTCGGACCGTCGTTTGAGTCCGTCCTTGCGTCGTGCACAATCTGGCTGAACGGCGAAGAGTGCGATCCCCACACTCCAGTCAGTGAGAGCGACGAAGTTGCCGTGCTCCCGCCGGTGTCAGGAGGAGCAAAGGAGCTCTCCGACATGACGCTCGACGAACTGCGGTCGCAACGCGGTGCAATGCAGACGGAAGAAGACTCGGTGTCATTCGTCCGCCGCATCGTGCAGGGTCGTCTCGACATCGCGCGCGACGAGATTCGCAGGCGTGCGAGTGGTGAAGCACCGCAGCGGGACGTGACCGGCGGAATCACCCGGGTGTTCGCCAACGAGCGCGGCAGCGGATCAACTCGTCCGCCCCGTGACACTGAGATTGCTGCCGATCACCAACTGATGGGCGATCTCGAGAAGTTGTGCGACTCGGTCGGCTTCGGAGCATTGCGCGACCTTGATGATGGTGAGCTTGATGCTTGCGTGCAGAGACTCGCAGAATTCGAGTCGGTGGTATCGGCCCGACGCAAGGATCTCTTTTCCCAGATTGACGCGCTCTCGACCGAGCTCGTTCGTCGGTACAAGACGTCGACCTCGAGCGTCGACGCCCTGCTCGACGAAAGTCGCTGAGACGTGGCGACGCGCAAGCGTCCCGACATCGGGACGTTCATCCGTCAGCAGCGCGAGATTGCGCAGCAGTCCATCCGCGATCTCGCCAAGCGCGCAGGAGTCTCGAATCCGTACCTGTCACAAATAGAACGTGGCCTGCGCAAACCGTCGGCAGAAATTCTCCAGCAGATCGCCCGAGGACTCGAGATTTCCGCAGAGACGCTGTACGAACGGGCCGGAATGCTCGACCCGAAAGAGACGCAAGCAAATCTCGTCGTTGACGCAATCGCCACTGACACGAGACTCAACGACGAGCAAAAGCAGGCGATGCTTGCTATCTACCGAAGCTTCGTGGCAGAAGACACGGCCCAGTAGCCCCGACCCTGCCGTTTGGGTGGTCGCCCAGATAGGTTCAGGTTCCCATGGCTGCAACCCCCGCGCAGCGCGTCGCCGTACTGTCCCTCCACACCTCTCCGCTTGCCCAACCAGGCGTTGGGGACGGCGGGGGAATGAACGTGTACGTGCGCGAGCTGACATCGTCGCTCGCGCGTCTCGGCGTCGAGTGCACTACTTACACGCGGGCGTGGAAGCCCGGTTTGCCTGCCGTGGTGGACATCGAACCCAACCACCGGCTCGTCCATGTGCCTGCCGGCGACTTCGACACGCCAAAAGAACGCCTCGTCGACGTCATTCCGGAGTTCACTGACACAGTCAGCCACCACATCCGTACCCACTCACCCGCGCAAGTCGTGCACGCGAACTACTGGCTGTCCGGGCTGTCTGGACACCTCATCAAGCACGATTTGAACCTCCCGCTCATCACCACGTTCCACACTCTGGCGCGGGTCAAGTCGATGTACGGCGACGCGGAGTCGCGCGAGCGCGACGCAGTCGAGTCGTCGATCATCGGGTGCAGCGACGCAATCTTCGTCTCCTGCCGCGAAGAGCGCGACCTTTTCCGCTCGTTGTACGGCAACTCACCAGGCACCGTTGACGTGATCACTCCTGGTGTCGACCGTGCCTACTTTTCGCCGGGCAGCCGAAGCGGTGCGAGGAGTGCGTTGTCGCTCGGTTCTCAACCCGTGCTGCTCTTTGTCGGGCGCATACAACCGCTGAAGGGTCTCGACGTCGCAGTCGAGACACTCGCTGCACTCGGCCGACCAGATGCAACCTTGCTGGTCGTTGGCGGGGCGAGCGGAGTCGAGGGGGAGTCTGAACTCGCCCGCGTGGCCGCACTCGCCGAGTCACTCGGCGTACTCGGACAGATTCGTTTCGTCGAACCTCAACCACATCATTTACTTGCGACCTACTACCGAGCAGCCGACGTCGTTCTCGTGCCGTCGCGAAGCGAGAGCTTCGGACTCGTCGCCCTCGAAGCATCCGCTTGTGGAACCCCGGTCGTCGCAACGGCGGTCGGCGGACTGCTATCGCTCGTCGAGGACGGAATCAACGGTTACCTCGTTCCTGAACGCGACGGCACCTTGTTCGCCAAGAGAGTCGCGCAGATTCTCACCGATGAAGAGCTCGCAGAGAACATGAGCGCCAACGCAGTGCGACGAAGTGCGGCGTACTCCTGGCGTGGTGCGGCAGTGCGCATGCGCCGAGTAGTCGCTGAATTCGCGGCGCGTGATCTCGTGCTTTGTAGCTGACGCGGGCGATGAGCGACCTCTTCGACGACGCCAGTCGCGTCGGCCTCGAGCGTCGGATCGACGAATGGCTGGCCACTGTCCATGCCCAGCATCCGAACGCGGTCGCCGCGCAGAGGTCCAACGATGAAAGCGACCGTTGGATGGTGCGATTGCGTGGTGAAGCCAAGGAGTTCACCACCATCTGGTTGCGACTCGGTCAACGGACGCTGCAGTACGAGACCTACGTGATGCCGTACCCGGAGGAGAACGTGAACGAGGTGTTCGAGCTCTTGCTGCGCCGAAACGAGAGACTCGTCGGAGCGCACTATTCCATCGGCGCAGAGAGCGCCGTCTTTTTGAACGGAGAACTGGTTCTCTCGGCCGTCGACGAAAGAGAACTCGATCGAATCATCGGTACCCTCTACGCGACCGTCGAGGCGCATTTCGCGGACCTCGTGCGACTCGGCTTCGCCAGTCGATTTAC
>JBMTYA010000057.1:0-9098 GCA_049454015.1 Ilumatobacteraceae bacterium
GGCGGAACGCCGCACACCGCTGCCATCTGCAAGTCGGCGACGAGCTCTTCCTCGCTCATGCGGAACTGCTGGGCAACCGTGCTGAGCCGCACGCGCTTTCGCTTCATCAACCACGGGAGAATGACAAGCAGACCTGCGACGCGATCAGATGCGCTACGCGGCCCGCGACGACGCGGTGCGCCTGTTTTGCGCTTGCCAGATTTTGCGACAGACTTTCGCTTCGCGGACTTCGTTCCTGCGGACCGCTTGGTGGCAGCGCGGCGCGGTGCCGACTTAGCGCGTTTCTTTGCCATCACGCACGCTCCGTGAGTTCGTCGAGCCATTTCACGACGTTGTCGCGCACTTCTTGGGGTTCGAGCACGACAGCTTTGTCGGTCATGGCGAACAGCCACAGGCGGAATGCGTAGTTGTTGCTGCACGGAACCTCGAACACCGCCGAGCCGTCCGGGTTCTCACGCACCACCGACTCGCGACCGAACTCGCGAATCACATTGCGCACGAGCGTGGAGTCGACCCAGACCTTTGCGGTGGGGTGCTCGTAGTCGCCGGCGGCCATCATCTGGCGGTCGGTTGGCACCGCTTTGGCGATGTTGAGGCCCTTGGGAATCGTGTACGACTTCGCCTTGCCGACCTCGACATCACCCTCGATGCGATCGACACGAAAGACTCGCTGGGCCTTGCGCAAGTGGTCGAACCCCACGAGATACCAAAACCCCTTGCGCGCCAGCATGCCGTAGGTGTCGACGATGCGTTCATCGCCCTTGTACACGAACGTCAGCGGGGCGCGCTTGGCGATGGCGTCGAGGATCACTTCGAGGTGCGGGTCGGAGAATCCGATCGTGACGCGCGGCCCGATGCTCGGCTTCACGCGCTCTGCACCGAGCTTCCACAACGCAACTTCGCTCTCGTTGGCAGCGAGTCGCACCGTCGCAGCAGCGATCTGCAGGGCTTCCACCTCTGCCGGCGTGAAGTTGGCGTCGGAGAGTTCGTAATTGTTGCGGGTGACCTTGTAGGCAGTTTCGCCAGCCTGGTCACCGCCAAGCACGACGGTCTCAATGGGGATACCCAGGTCGCGCAGGTCACCCTTGTCGCGTTCGAACTGCGCGCGCGACGCCTGCTCGTTGTCGCTGTATTGCCCGCGAAGCTCTTGTCGAATCTGCCTGAGTGTGATCGGCTGAGAGCGCACGGAGAGCAATGCCAACAAGTTGAGCATTCGCTCAGCGGCGTTGACCTTCTTCGGCACGGGATTTTTGAGTGTAGTCACCGAGGGTTGCGCCAACGACGATGTTGCGCAATCAACGAAGAGGTGGACGAATCGGTTGCGCCATCGCCGCCAACGTCAGGTGTGCCGTTGATGCCTTCGGCAACTTTGGCAGCCAGGTGCTTGCCGAGCTCGACGCCCCACTGGTCAAAACTGTTCACACCAAACATGACACCTTGTACGAACGTTGAGTGCTCAAATGTGGCAATCAATGCGCCAACTGCCCGCGGGGTAAGTCGCGAGAAGAGCATCGTGGTGCTGGGTCGGTTGCCGGGTGTGGCACGGTGCGACCGCAGTTCGGCGTCTCCCCCGACCTCGTCTCGTGTGACGCCAAAGGCGAGCGCCTGGCTCTGGGCGAACATGTTTGCCACCAAGGTGTCGTGATCCGTCGCTGAATCGCCGAGCGGCACGCTGTGACCGACGAACTCACACGGCACCGTCTGGGTGCCCTGGTGCAGCATCTGAAAGAACGCGTGTTGGGCGTTAGTGCCGACGCCTCCCCACACCACCGGGCTGCTCACGGAGACGGCCTTACCTTCGCGGTCGACCGACTTGCCGTTGCTCTCCATAATCAACTGCTGCAGGTACGCGGGCAACAAGGCCAGTGACCGCGAGTACGGCACGACTGCGACGGTTGGGTGGCCGAGCACGGCTGAGTTCCACCACCACACCAGCCCGTGCAGGAGCGGAACATTGTCGCGGGGCTCTGCTGATACAAAGTGCTCGTCGACGAGTCGCATTCCGTCACGAATTTCCTCGAAAGTTTCCACACCGAAGCCGAGTGCCACCGAGAGCGATACTGCGGATGACACGGAGTAGCGACCGCCGACGCTCCCGGGCATAGTGAGTACACGTCCGACTGGCAGGCCGCTCGCTGGCACACGATCTGGTTGCGACGTCACTGCAATGACATGGCGTCGTGGGTCTGCCACCCCGCTCGACGCAAGCCACTTCACTGCACGACGTGCATTGGCGAGCGTCTCGCTCGTGCCGAACGACTTTGAGCAGACCACGAAGAGGGTCTTGTCTGCGTGCAGACCTGCAAGTGCGCGATCAAGATCCACGGGGTCGACGTTTGATGCGAAACGAACTTCTCGAATCGACTTGCGCATCGACGTGAGCACGTCACACAACAGCGCCGGGCCGAGGTCGCTTCCGCCGATACCGAGGTTCACCACGTGCGTGATGGCAGCGGGCACTTCGGCAACTGCATCACGGAGTTGCTGACGGCTACGCCCAGCCTCGGCCAGCAGTTCACCTGGTGCAGTGACGCTGCTTGTCGATCGCATCGCAACGTGCGTGACCGCGCGCCGTTCGGTTTCGTTGATTGGGGCCCCGGCGAGCATCTTGGCCCGCATGTCGAGCACACCCACCTCTCGAGCCCTCGCAACGAGCGCATCAAGCACTCGCGCGTCGAGCAGCTGTTTCGAAAAATCGACCATCAACTCGCAGTCGCTCAACACCATCGTGCGAGTGAGACTCTTTGCTCGCGCCGGATCTGCAACGAACAGCTCGCGCAAGGTGGTTGCGCTCAACGACTTGGCGAGCGATGCGAGGTTGGTTGGCACGCTGCCAGCGCCGCTCATTACCTGCCTCATTCTACTCCTGTGGTTAGTGTCGAACTTCGGCATGAACGGCAATTTGCAGCGCGATTCACGAGACGGAATCGCAAGCGGCCTTAGCGCCTACCTGCTGTGGGGTGTGCTGACCGCCTACTGGAAACTGCTCGACGAGTTCGATGCCTTCGACCTCATCGGTTGGCGCATCGTGACTGCGATGATCTTGCTCTTGGTGCTGGTCGCCGCCCAGAGACGCCTGCGTGTGGTGGCCGAGGCGTTGCGAGAACCAAAGCTTCTCAGCCGAATCGCCGCAGCAGCAGTGCTGCTCGTTGTCAACTGGACGCTCTATGTGTGGGCGGTGGTCAACGAGCACGTCATCGAAACTGCGCTTGGCTACTTCATTGCACCGCTCTTCACCGCGATGATCGGTGTGTTCGTGCTTCGCGAGCCACTTCGCACACTGCAGAAAGTCGGTCTCGTTTTCGCTCTCTCATCGGTAATCGTGCTTACCGTTGCGTACGGACGTCCGCCGATTATCGCGCTCGCGATCGCCGCGTCGTGGGCGTTCTACGGGTTGCTCAAGAAACAGGTACCCCTGCGACCCGTCGATAGCCTCACGGCGGAGACGACAGTGCTCGTAGTGCCGGCACTCGTATTTGTCGGGTGGAGTCTCATCCGTGCGAACCCGGTGTTCACCGATGCTTCCGCGCTCGACGTGGTGCTCGTGCTGCTCACGGGTCTCATCACCGCCGTGCCTCTCCTTCTTTTTGCGCACGCTGCACTGCGCCTGCCGCTCACCCTCATCGGCCCGATGCAGTACATCGTGCCAGTCGTGAACTTCTTGCTCGGCTGGCTTGCGTACGGCGAGGACATGCAACCTGAACGATTCGTCGGTTTTGTGCTCGTCTGGGTAGGTCTTGCCTGCACGTTCGTTGACACGATCAGAAACTCTGACGTTCGCACAACACGCACCAGCGAGGGTGCTGCGCCAACGAGCGGCGGGCAGTAGTCGTCGTCCGACGATTGCTAAGCGACGACGTGCGACAACGCGTTGCGCGCCATCGACTTGTAGACCGTTGCCGCGGCAAGGAGGCGTTCACGGTCGCGCACGGTGACCGCTAATCGCGAGAATCCCGCAATCACACCGGACATTGCGTCGACTGCCGACTGCACCCGCAGAGTTGCCGGAATCTCGCCGCACTCTTTTGCTTTCGTGCAGAGCGCTGAGAGGAACAGTTCTTGTCGCGGCGGCAGTTTGGCGAGCGCCTTGCGCAGCTCGGGGTGGTGGCTGGCCTCGGTGATGACGCCGACAACGAAACTGGCGAGCATTGGGTCGTGGTCTCCGAGGTCGCACATCGCATCAAAGATCGCGTCGAACTGCTCGAGGAACGTCTGGCGCGAGGCGACAGCAGCATCAAATGCGTCGAACACCTTGGCCTGCACGCTCACGAACACCGCGACGTACAGGTCGACCTTCGACGGAAAGTAGTGGTAGATCGCCGCTGCAGTAATGCCGGCACCCTGGGCGATTTCTCGGTTCGTCGTGTTGTCATAGCCGCGTGTGGTGAATGCGCGGCGTGCCTCGTCGAGGATGCGCTCCCGTGTTACGACTGCGTCGCCATGAATTGGGCGGCCGAGGCGTCGCTTCATGATTGGCACCCTAGGTGACGAGACGCGAGAACGCCGAGCCGAAGAAGTGGCTTCCCGCGACGAGGGATTGTCTCGTCGTGTCTTCGTAGTGAGTGGCCGGGACGGCCTACTCAGTGCGCGAGTTCGGCACGCACGAGCGCGGCAAGTTCGCGAGGGCGATCCCCTTGCACGCTGTGCCCTGCTCCGTCCACGAGATGCACAACGGCATCCGACTTCCGACGTCGAAGCTCTGCGACATCTGCGTCGTCGACGACGGGCGACACACCACCTCGCACCAGCGTGAGCGGGCACGGCAATCGCTCGATCATCTCCCATAACCCGGATGCGATGGTTGAGCCGGGTTCGCGCTTTGGATGGCTGCGGCGGTCATAGCGCCAGGCCCATGAGAGGTCGTCCAGTTGTCTGGCGTTGTGCAAGATGCCACGGCGCAACGACGACTCGCTGCGTGTCGGATTGTGCTCCTTGGTGCGAGCAAGAAGGTCATCGAAGCTTGCAAAACTCTGCGGTCCGTTCACGAAGTCGGTGATGGACTTTGCCTTTTCGGGAGTCACACCCGGCGTGATGTCGACCATCATCAGACGACTCACCAAGTCGGGTCGTTGGTACGCGAGCGCAAGCGTGGTGAGACCTCCGAGCGACATCCCACACACGAGCGAAGCGTCAGGAGCGTGCTTTTCGATGATCGGCGCGATGTCGAGCGCAAGCGACCGTGGCGTGTAGTCACCGTCGTCGCGCCATGCAGAGTGTCCGTGACCGGGTAGATCAACCGCGAGCACCGGTTCGCCGAGCGCCAGGCAAACGGTGTCCCACGTGTGTGCATTTTGTGCACTGCCGTGCACGAACACGACTCGCGGCGGCGCACTGCCCCACTTGAGGGCGCTGACGTGACGACCGTCGTCGAGCGAGTGTTGAATGCGCGTCACAGTCGGGTGCGCAGAGGCGTCAAGCGAATACTCAGCGACGTTCTCAGCAAAGAACGAGAACTCGTCGTAAGGGATTCGTGCGTCGTTGCTCATGGCTTTATCGTGCCAGCAACGGTGGTGCTTACCACGGTGGTCGAGGTTGGCAACGTGGTCGATGTCGGCAAAGTGGTCGTCATCGAAGTCTCCGGCACGGTTGTCCCGGGCACAGTTGTCTCGGACACGGTAATGGGCACTGTGGTGTAGTTCGGGTCGGGTCGGTCGGCGGGTGGCAGCGGCGAACCGTACTGTTCGGGCTCTTTGATGCCGTCGAACACGTATATACGATCGCGGAACTGTACGAGTGCTGGGAAGATCTGCGCCACCGACATCGGGATGCGAATGCAGCCGTGCGACGACGGTTCGAGCGGCACGAGGATTGCTCCGTGCACTGCGATGCCTTGGTTGAAGTACACCGGGTTGTAGAGCGTTCCGAGTTTGGTCTCGCGGGTTCCTGACGAACGCCGATAGAAGGTGAAGATTCCAGGCGGCGTGACCGACTCGCCACAAATGCCCACTTTCAGCGGTAGACCTGCAGCGATCTGCTCCGGGCTGTCGTTGCCTTCTTCACCCGGGTCGATGACCACTTCTTCGCACCACGGTTTGCCGTCGCCACTCGACATGTGCGACACCAAAGTCGGTTGACCTCCGAGAAACGTAACCAGCACCTGCTCGGGCAGGTACACCTCGGCGTGCCGCGGAGTGTCGGCTTGGCGGCGCGGCGTGATACGCACTTCATTGCGCATGACTTCCCACATTTCTGGCGTGACGACACCCGTCGCCTTGGCGCGCGGCACCTTCATCACGAGTTTTTCGAACGCCCAGACGGCCTGCACGGTGGATCGACCGAAGATGCCGTCGATCGGCCCTGGGGCGAACTTCAGTTCCGCGAGTCGCGTCTGCAGGTTGCGCACGTCGTCGCCTTCGATGCCTTCTTTAAGTTCGCGAGAAATGGGCGGGAACATCGGCGCAGCTTTCGTCGTCGACGTCGTGACTACCGCAGCAACAATGTCGTTCGGCTCTTGTGCACTGCGGCGCTCGACGACGACTGCGACAACGACCATCACGATCATGACGAGAGCTGCTGACACACCGAGCGTGCGGGTGTGATTCTGCGGCACGGGACCCTGCGACGGCATGACGGCGCCTACTTAGAAGCGACAGGAGTGATTGCGTTCAATTCTCGGCGCAGCGCGAACGCCTCGCGAAGAATCTTCACGATGACCGAGGGCTTGGAGAGCGTCGACACGCCGCGGGTGCGCGGGAAGTAGTCGACCCCGAACTGGACGATCGAGTACCCGAGTTTCTTGGCGCGCACAATCAATTCGGCGTCGATGAACGAGCCTTCGCTCTTGAGTGAAATGTTCTTGAAGATCGACGCACGACAGACCTTAAATGCAAAGTTCACGTCGCGCACACGCACCCCGAATAGCACGCGCACGAGCACGTTGTAGAACGCCGAATACACGACGCGCACGAGGCCTTCGTCGGTGCGGTCGAATCGGTAGGCGCTCACGACATCCGCCTCGTACTGACGAAGGAGACGCAGGGCCTTGTGCAGCTCCAGCATCTCGAATGGCAAGTCGGCGTCGGTGTAGACGATGACGTCGCCGGTGGCGGCAGCAAAGCCCGACTTCATCGAGCCTCCAAGCTTTCGGTTGACCGGATGATGCACGACGCGCACACGCGGGTTGCTTGCGGCTGCCTCGTCGGCAAGGCGCGGCGTTGCGTCGGTTGAAGCATCGTTCACGATGATGAGTTCGTAGTCACCGATCGCGCCCGAGGCCATCAGCTCGCGAGCAACCTCGTGTCCGGCGTTCAGGGCGCGGTTGATGTACTGCTCCTCGTTCCACATTGGAAAGAAAATTGAGAGCTTTGAAAAGTGCGCCACCGAGAAACAAGGCTACGAGCGCCTCTTTCGGCGATTTCTGCGGTGTTTTCTCACTACCCTTGACTCGGTGAACGTCGACGCCAACAATCGCACGTGGCGCGTTCTCGCCACCATCAGTTGGATTGGCCTTCTCTTCTGCCAGGCGGCCGTCGCGGTCACGAGCCGCAACATCGGCAAATCGGCCTGGTGGCTCGGGCCAGAGGGCGACCCGCAGTTTCCGCTGGTGTGGTTCACGCCATTCGCCATCATCGTCGTGGCACTGGTTGCCACGCAGCGAACGCGCAAGTTCACCATCGTCATCCATCTCGTCTGCGTCGCACTGTTGACGGCGGTCGCAACCGTCGACGTGGCCGACTCCCCCGGGGTCGCCGCTCTTCAATACGTCATCGCCGCGATCGCCTTGCTCGTGTCGTTCGTTTCCTTGGCGGCGCGACCGTGACCCGACACGAAGCAGCGACACGATGACGCGCGTACTCACCTCTTTGCCCGTCGGCGAAAGAGTCGGCCTCGCCTTCTCCGGCGGCCTCGACACCTCTGCCGCCGTCGCCTGGATGAAGTCAAAGGGTGCGGTTCCGTGCGCCTACACCGCCGACCTCGGTCAACCTGACGAGCCCGATCTCGACGACGTCGCGGCACGCGCCAAGCAGTACGGCGCTTCAGTTGCGCGTGTCGTGTCGTGCGTCGAACAACTCGTGCACGAGGGCCTTGTCGCACTGCAATGCGGCGCCTTCCACATCACCACTGCCGGCAAGACGTATTTCAATACCACCCCGCTCGGCCGCGCAGTGACCGGCACGCTCCTCGTGCGGGCGATGCAAGCAGACAAGGTTGACATATGGGGTGACGGCAGCACCTACAAGGGCAACGACATCGAGCGGTTCTATCGCTATGGCCTGCTTGCAAACCCGTCGTTGCGCATCTACAAGCCGTGGCTCGACTCGGCGTTCGTCAGCGAACTCGGCGGTCGTGCCGAGATGAGCGCGTTTCTCGCCAAGCACAAACTGCCGTATCGCGACAGTGCCGAGAAGGCGTACTCCACCGACGCCAACATCTGGGGCGCCACGCACGAAGCAAAGTCGCTCGAAGAGCTGTCTACCTCTATGCACATCGTGGCCCCGATTATGGGTGTGGCGCACTACGACCCGAAGGTGAAGATCGAAGCAGAAGATGTGCGGGTGCGATTCCACGAGGGTTGGCCGGTCGCCATCAACGGTCGCGAATTCTCGTCGCGAGTGGATTTAGTGCGCGAAGCCAACAAGATTGGCGGGCGCCACGGTCTCGGCATGAGCGACCAGATTGAAAACCGAATCATCGAAGCCAAGAGTCGCGGCATCTACGAAGCACCCGGGTTGGCGCTGCTCTACATCGCATACGAGCGTCTCGTCACTGCGATTCACAACGAGAACACACTCGAGAACTACCACCAGATGGGTCGCCGTCTCGGTCGACTTCTCTATGAAGGTCGCTGGTTCGACCCGCAGTCGCTGATGCTGCGAGAGTCGCTCGCTCGTTGGGTGGGCACACTGGTGTCGGGCGAGGTCACGCTGCAGTTGCGTCGCGGTGACGACTACACGATTCTCGATACGACCGGCGACAACATCACCTACGCCCCCGAGCGGCTCAGCATGGAACGCGTCGAAGACGCCGCGTTCGGCCCGACCGACCGCATCGGACAGTTGACGATGCGCAACCTGGACATCGACGACACACGAACCAAGCTGGATGCGTATCGCACCTCGGGCACGCTCGGCCCAGGCGGTCTCACCGAACTCGAATAG
>JBMTYA010000058.1:0-8952 GCA_049454015.1 Ilumatobacteraceae bacterium
AAGGCGTTGTCCGTGTAAAGCGGACCGAGGGTTCAAATCCCTCCCTCTCCGCCAGTTTCGACGCTTGCTCGTCGTTGCACTTGCCGTAATCGCCGCCGTACCCCACGCATCGGCCGTGTCTGCGGCATCGTGCACTCAATTTCACTCTGCAAAACCGAATGACTCGTGGACGCGCTTGGCGGCACGCTTCAAGACACCGTTACCAGAACTTCTCGCAATGAACAACGCCACCACGCGTACTTCGTTATTTATCGGCGATCGTGTTTGTGTCTCCATCCAACCCGCGGTCGCGACACCTTCCTCCACAGAGCAATTCACCCGGAAGCAATCAAAGGCAATCATCCGTGAAGTGTGGCCCGACGAGCTTGAAGAAACCGCTCTGTTCGTGGCGCAGCGCGAAAGCAACTTTGTCCACTCAGTTGTCGGAGGCAAAGGTGACTGCTGTATTGGTCTCTTCCAGATCTATTGGTCAGTTCATCGGTCGTGGCTCGCTGCCAGCGGCATCATGACGGCCGAACAACTCCTTGACCCACGAGCCAATGCCGAAGCAGCCCTCGCGCTCTACCGACGCAACGGGAATTCCTGGCGCCCGTGGTGGACGAGTTCGTGGCGTCCGTAGTCACGAGAGTGCAGTTCAGAGGCGACTGCGCACGTCAAGCGGTAGCATCAAGTGCACTAGCGCTCGTAGCTTAATGGATAGAGCATCTGACTACGGATCAGAAGGTTGGAAGTTCGAGTCTTCCCGAGCGCGCCACGTTAAATTTGGCGAAGTCGTCCGCTTAATCGCCAGCGCCGATCTGTATCGCTGCGCCGAATTGAGTGACTATTCGGCCAGAGGGTAGGAAGTGCTGCGGTAATCACTGCAATTTCAGATTCGGTCGCTCGCGGACGGATAGAAATGACTCGAATCATATTGTTCATAACGGAATATTTCCGTGCTTGCGTTGCGGTGACTCATCACGCTTCGTGCGTAGGAGGCGAAGACCTTCAACCAACTTGATTCGTGTTTCGGCAGGGTCGATGACATCGTCAACGAAGCCTCGTTCGGCGGCGAGGTAGGGGTTGGCATACCGCTCGGTGTATTCGGCGACAAGTTGCGATCGTCGGGTGGTGGGGTCTGCCGCCTGCTGCAACTCGCGTCGGTAGACGATTTCCACGGCTCCTTGTGGACCCATTACGGCGAGCTCGGCTGTCGGCCATGCGTAGGCGAGGTCGGCACCAATCGACTTTGAGTTCATTACTACGTATGCGCCGCCGTATGCCTTGCGGGTGATCACCTGAATGCGAGGTACGGTCGCTTCACAGTAGGCGTAGAGCAACTTTGCTCCGTGACGAATGATTCCCCCGTATTCCTGATCAACGCCTGGTAAGAAGCCAGGTACGTCAACGAACGTGACGATGGGAATGTTGAAAGCGTCGCAGGTGCGCACGAAGCGTGCTGCCTTTTCGCTTGACTCAATATCGAGCACACCGGCGAGCACCATCGGCTGATTGCCCACGATGCCGACCGAATGTCCGTCAATACGGGAGAAGCCGCACACGATGCTCTTTGCCCAGCTGGGGAAGTACTCAAAGAATTCGCCGTCATCTACAACCTCGCTGATGACTTTCTTCATGTCGTACGGCATGTTCGGTGATGCGGGGAGTATTGAGCGAAGCGACTCACAAGTTCGTGAAGGGTCGTCGGTAGTCCGCGTCGACGGTGGAGTACCAAGATTGTTTTGCGGCAAGAAACCGAGCAGGTGCCTTACGTCAGCCAAGCATGACTGCTCGTCGGCGGAGACGAATGTTGCCACACCACTCTTTGATGCGTGGCTTACGGCACCGCCGAGCTCTTCGAGGGTGACATCTTCTCCGGTCACGGTCTTCACCACGTCGGGGCCGGTGATGAACATATGGCTGGTTTCGCGCACCATAAAAATGAAGTCAGTCATCGCTGGTGAGTAGACGGCTCCACCTGCGCACGGCCCGAGCACCACTGAAATCTGCGGCACGACACCCGATGACTGCACATTGCGCCAGAAGATGCCGCCGTAACTTGCGAGTGACACGACACCTTCTTGAATTCGTGCACCTGCACCGTCATTGAGACCAATGACAGGGGCGCCCGTCTTAAGGGCGAGGTCCATCAACTTGTGGATTTTCTCGGCGAATACTTCACCCAACGCACCACCGAAGACTGTGAAGTCTTGGCTGAAGACGAAGACCTGCCGACCATCAATGGTACCCCATCCGGTGATGACGCCATCGGTGTAGGGGCGGTCTTCAAGCCCGGCGGCGTGTGCTCGATGGCGTGCGAGTAGATCAAGTTCGTGAAAGCTGCCTGGGTCGAGCAGCGCGTCAATGCGCTCTCGGGCGAGCATCTTGCCTTTTTCATGCTGTCGCTCTACTGCGCGCGGAGAACCCGCAGACCGGGCCTGGGCTTTGCGTTCAGCGAGATCGCTCAGTTTGTCGGTAATTGGGTCTGCAGCCACGTCACGACGATAGTTCCCATGCCCCACACGAAGAACGATTCGGCCAGTTTCCCAGATGCAAAGCAAACCGGCAGAGCGAGACGTCGGTGAGACGCGGCCTCATTGTGGCGTTAGTGAATCACTAGCCCAGAGACCAGAAGGTGTCTTTGGAACGTGAGTCGATCGAGGATTTAGTCAACAGCCGCTTCTCTTGTCTCTTCTAAGTCACGTGTCTCGCGCGGCGAAGTTCAGGTTGTTGGAGATGTGTGTGAGACAATAGTGACACCAATGAAACAACCCTTCAGAGCTGTTGATACTGATCAACGGCGTGCATGGGTTGCCGCAGTTCTTACTGCACTTGTTATCGCACTGTGTCTTGCACTTTTCGGAAGTGCTGACGTCGAAGAGTCAGCGAACTCGTCATACTCGATTGCTGCACACCACCAAGCACTTGGTTCTGACGAATACCACGATGGTCGACACGAAGTATTCGGAGTACCCGTCTTTGACACGTTGCAGGGGACAGGAGATCGCCTGCCGTACCAAGCATCGTGGGCACAGAGCGTGACCTGGTGGTTGCGATGGTTTGTTGATTGGAACGGGTACAGCCTGGTTCGCGCATTCTTGTTTGCAATCCCCGGGTTGTGGTTGTGCATGACGACATTGCAGTCATGGGTGCCGAAGATCAGATATCCGAGCCTGATTCTGTTTGGTCTGCTGGCAAGTTCATCGTTCGGGCTGAATCTTCGGCACAACGAGTGGAGTGATCACTATGTGCAAGTAATCGGAGTCTGTGGTGTCGCCTTGTTTCTGGTGCATCGAAGATTCCACGATGAGAGATACATAGATGCGGCTGGTGCTCGAGATCCGACGATTTTGTGCCTTGCAGTGTCCATCAATGGTGTGGTAACCGGGCACCCCGGTTTCTGGCCGGTTGCAGTTGCGGTAATGGTGGCGATCATCGGGTCATTTCTCACGAGCGAAGTCTGTCAGGCTCAAACTCGGGTGTGGGTGAGAAGTAATCGGTTGTCAATCGGGGTGGTTGCGGTAGCGACCCTCTTCACATTTATTGCCGTGTTGCGAGATCTTCTCTCAGAACGAGCCGGTCAACCTTTTGGCACTGGTCGACTTGCGCGAACCCAAGGGCTCTTCAGCGAATATGCCTTTGGAGGTCTCTATGGCTTATCCGATGGAGGATCTTTGCCCCACGTAGCGAAGCAGGTGGTGGCCTCACTACTTGGCACCACATTGATGCCTTTCTTCGTGCTGTTTGACTCTGTGTTACCGCAGTACATTCGCGCGTCGGATTTTCAAGAACTTCCGCGCGTCGAGTTCACAGGCTCGTTGATTGTTCTTGCTATCTTGCTCGGTTGGCGTGCTCTAGAGAACTCTCCCGTACGCCCGCTCGTCTTACGCATGTTTGCAGCCCAAGTCATTATCTGTGTCTTCGTTGCGGGGTCCGCCGCCGATGCACTTCCAGCCACTCTTGCAGCCTCAGGTGCATGGATGACGCTTGAAGTAGTGCTCGTCCTCAACGTATTCGTTGGGTGGATTCTCGTGCGAAACGTTCCGAGTGTTGTGAAGGCCCCGCGCATCGTTGCGAGGGTGAATCTTGGGCTCGTCGGAGTGTGGTGTCTTGTGCAGTTCGGATTCTTGTCAATTGGGTCGGGCTTGCAGTTGCCGAAGACTTATCCGTCATGGTTCAGCAGTGCTGACGCACTCGTTGGGACTAATTGGTTTGTGGAGCAACATGTTGGGTCATCCCGGTCAATCCTCGTCCAGACTCCAAGCCTTTACGACTTCCTACCGTTTGTAGCGCTAGGACAACCGATAGTTGCTACTGCTGACCCCAAAATCAGGTCGTCTGGTCAGCTGCAATCTAGCTATGCCTTCAACTACTCGATCAATCCACCGACGTTCGCAGATATTGAAGCTGACCACGTGGAACGAGTGCTCGATTTCTTGCAAGTGCGAACTGTGTTGGTCGGGCTGCCATCGGTTGAGGGTCAAGTCTTCGAAGACAACAGGCCAGAGATCATTGACCGTTTAGGGGATTCACTCACTCCAAGGGGTCACCTTGACATGCCTGGGCGACAATTTGAAGTGTTCGAAAGAAGTAAGTATTCAGCTCTCATTGTGGCCAAAGAGTCGATTGCAGACATTGAAGTCTGTCCGATATTGCAGCGGACCTGTGCGCTTGTGGCTGACGGAAGTCTCATTTTGCCTTCATCGTCGCCAAGGCTGTCGCTTTGTGCAGATGAATGCCTGTGGCTGTTTGCGAGTCCTGCAATACCTTCAGACAAAGCCCTGGTGCTGCCAGTGACCTATGACAACACGCTGGTCGTCCGCAAAATTGATGGTCGGCCGCTCACCACCGCTGATGCCGGCGGATTCCTTGCGGTTTTCAATGCCGACGGCATTCCTCAAACGACGCTCTCCATCACGCTCGACCCTGATGGTCGAATGCTTGCACGCGTAGTTGCGAGTTACGTCAACCTAGCGATGGCTATTTTTCTCGTGTGCTGGGCTGTCTATCCGAGGTGGGTCCCACGTCGTCATTCAATGTTGTGGGAGAAGCAATCTGATTAGGTGTAGTTCACGAATCAATCAGTGAATCAACCACGGTGATGGTGGTGCCGAGCGGAGTGAGATCACCGGTAGTCGTAGTTCCGACGATCTCCACATTCCACACCCCTGCCACTGGGAACACCAAACCGCCGTCGACTGGTGCCACCGCGGCACCGGGGTATTTGATC
Organism: Ilumatobacteraceae bacterium; assembly: GCA_049454015.1. Taxonomy (GTDB): domain Bacteria; phylum Actinomycetota; class Acidimicrobiia; order Acidimicrobiales; family Ilumatobacteraceae; genus F1-60-MAGs027. The sequence goes on from JBMTYA010000058.1 coordinate 5,210, forward strand.
GGCACGATGAGCGAAATGCCTGCATACCCCTCGGCTTGCGGTACGAGGCGAACCTCAAAGTTGTTTATGCGCTTCGGCTCGATCAGTTCAACCCGCATCGCGTTGGCGCCGGTGGTCAGCGGTGTAAGGGAGAGCACCACGTGGAAGCGGTCATTCTTTAACTCTTCTCGATAGATGTAGTTGGCTACCGGTGCCGCCCGCTTGGGTACCGCCTGTGCTGGTCGCATCGACACTGCCCATGAGGTGATGGCAAGAATCAAGACTCCAACGACAATCTCAGCCGTGATGGCCCGTCGTAGTCGCCAGGCCATCTGAGCGCTCAGTCGCTTCTCGCGACTGAGTCGTGTCATCGCAAAGTTGCGCAACACGAGCATGAGCCAGATCATCAGCGCAGCAACCACCAGTTGCAGCACGTTGAGCCTGCCGTGACTGCTGGTGAAGATCGCTGCGCCATCCATCAGATACACCTGCACTAAGCCAGTAAAGACGGTGAGCACGATGAGCAGCGGCGAAATCTTTGCGAAGTAGCGAACCGCATCGAGCAAGTCACGGTCACCCGGGCCGGCAAGAGCAGCGCGTGCCAGCAGCGCAAGACCCCCGAGCCACAAACCCATCGACCATGCGTGGAAGATGCCGAAGATGTAAGTGGCCACCGACAAGTTCTGTCCGATGCGAGTGAGGCCATATGTAGCCATCATCGCAAGCAAGTAGATGATGGCGGGCACCTGGGTTTCTGGTGCGAGCACTCGTCGTGGTGAAAATGCAATCCATGCCGCACCAGCGACAAGTGCGAATCGCAGCAGGATGATGAAGCCGAACGCAGAGTTCAGTGCACCAAACCAACTGAACGGGTTGAGCGAGGCGACGAACGAGTCGCCTCCTGCCCGAGCCGACTGCAGCGCGACGACGAGAAACATCGTCACTGTTGCACCGATCCACGAGAGTCGCAAAAAGCGCTGCGTGGTGTCGTATTCGAAGCCCTCGGGCCAACCCATCACGATGTACAGCAATCCACCGAAAAGTGAGATGACGAATAGATATTCGAGTATTCGAAAGAGGCCGAGCAACAACCCGAATCGCGACTCTGATGCTGGCGCGACGGTTACGATCTCTCCGACGACCGTGGATGCGGTTGTCCCGTCCTCGCCTGATGCCGTCCCAGTGGTGTCAGAAGTGACAAGCAAGGTGAAGTTAAACGTGCCGAGACTGCCGATGTTGCGGTTGATTACCCAAGTGACCGTGCATTGCCCAGCCGGCGGCAGCGATGCGAGCGGAGTCGACACCGTCTGCATGTCGACGGCGATGACCGGGGCCCCGAGCGAGACGGTCACACCGTTGCAGCGCAAGAGCACGCCGAGTGCGGCAGCGTCGTCGGCGTCAAGCTTGTTGCGAAAGATCAGCTGCAGTTGTGTCGGCACCACGTTGACGGTGGAATTCGGCTGCGGGTTCGACGAAATGAGTTCGTTTGGGATCGTCGATGCTGCGTCGGCTCGAGCGGGCAGTAACGCCAACAGACCGACCGCGGCAATGGTCGCCATTACGAGCGAGAACAGGGAATGCCACCCTCTGACAGCAATTGCATGCATCGGCGTTTTACAACGGTACCCAAGCCCTGCAGGGCAGGCGTCGAAATCACGTGGAGCGTCGGGCGGCACCGTGTTTCTCTGATTGTGTGGTTCACCTGAGGGGTAGGCTCGCTACGAAATGGCCACCCAATCGCTCTACCGCCGTTACAGACCGCGCCGTTTTGGTGAGCTGAAGGGGCAAGAACATGTCGTTCGTGCCCTGCGCAACGCGGTGGCTAACGATCGCGGCGGCCAGGCATACCTCTTTTCTGGTCCGCGTGGCACGGGTAAAACGGCAGCTGCTCGCATTTTGGCCAAAGTGCTCAACTGCACCAACCCTGACAAAGGTGAGCCGTGCTGCGAATGCGAGTCGTGCTTGGCCATCGAACGTGGGACCAGTTTCGCCGTGCTCGAGCTTGCCGCAGCCCGCAACAATGGCGTCGCCAACATCCGCGAACTCATTGCGCGGGCCGCAATGGGCAACCCTGGTCGCCACCGCGTCTTCATCCTCGACGAAGTGCACATGCTGAGCGGTGGAGCTGAGGCCGCACTTTTGAAGACCCTCGAAGAGCCACCGCCTCACGTGGTGTTCGTGCTCGCGACCACCGACCCGCAGAAGGTGAGCGAAACCATTCGTAGTCGCACACAGCACTTGCAGTTTCGACTGCTGCCCGCAAAGGAACTCGAAGACCATGTGCGATGGGTGGTCAACGACGCGAAGCTCGACGTGTCGCCAGACGCGATTCGCCAAGTAGTGGAGCAGGGCGGCGGCTCGGCTCGCGACACACTGTCGGCACTTGAGTTGGTGGCTGCAGGCGGTGGAGAAGCCGAGACATTCGTTCGCCCTGAAGATGTCATCGAATCGCTCATCAACCACGATGCCGCCGCAGTGCTCACTCAAGTTGGGGCGGCTATGCAACGTGGTCACGACCCCAAAGCGTTCACCGAGCAGATAGTCCGATTTTTGCGCGAGATGTTCCTCTCATCAATGGCGCCGCAACTCGTGCAGCTCGCCGAAGATCATGCGAAGGTGGCAGCCGACATGACCGCCCGCTACGGCATCGCCTCCGTCGTGCGTGCAATCGAGGTGCTCGGAGAAGCTCTGCTCGACATTCGTCGCGCACCCGACCCGCGACTAGTGCTCGAAGTTACGCTCGTTCGACTCGCCAGCAACACGGTGGCCAACGACACTGCGTCGTTGCTTGCACGCGTTGAGCGACTCGAGTCGGGTGCCACACGACCACGAGATGTGACGGGGCCAATCCCTCGCCCGCGGCTCACTGGTACTGCCGGTGCCTCAGCCACCACTCCTTCTGGACAGTCGAGAACGGTGTCATCTCCGGTGGGCGAACGCACGTCACGACCGCACACTTCAACATCACCGACCGCTTCAACACAGTCACCGCCCCAGGTGGGGCCAGTCGACGATCTTGTTGCGGCGTGGCCAGGCATCGTGCGCACCCTGAAGGCCACAGTTCGCGCGTTGTATTCGGCGGTCGAAGTCGTCGGTCTCGAGGCCGACACGCTGGTAGTTGCCGCGCCAAGCGAGATGCATAAGAAGAAATGTGTTGAATTGCAAGAGCCTGTTCGTGCTGCGCTCACGGCAGCGGCAGCACGGCCGATTGTGCTCGACATACGTGTTGCGGCACCTCGCCAAGCCACAACTGTGAGCGCGGCCAAACCGGTGTCGCAGGTACGCCAGGCCGCGGACGACCAGGTCGACCTGGCTGACGAAGAAGGCGATGGTGATGCCACTGAGTCGGTTGTCGATCAAATCGCCAAGTCATTCCCTGGCGCTCGCATCGTCGACACGAAGAAGTAGACCGGCCCGATGGCGTCGGCATATTCGCGTTCAATGCAGGCGATGATTGATGCGCTGTCGCGTCTGCCGGGCGTGGGCCCAAAATCCGCCCAACGAATCGCCTTCCACCTCTTGAAGACCGAGCGTGACGAAGTCACCCGACTCACAAAGACAATCACTGAAGCCCGTGACTCCGTTCGGTTCTGCGAGCGCTGCTTCAACTTCTCCGAGTCGCCAACCTGCCACATCTGCGCTGACGAACGACGCGACCACTCCACATTGTGTGTAGTCGAAGAGTCACGGGACGTAGTGGCATTGGAGAAGACGGGCCAGTTTCGTGGCCGCTACCACGTGCTGCTCGGGGCGATCAATCCGCT
>JBMTYA010000059.1:0-8902 GCA_049454015.1 Ilumatobacteraceae bacterium
ACTACGGCAGGCGGCACCACTCGTCTTCTCGCACCACCAAACCGTCGCGCTCGAGTGACTCGAGCAACTTGGCGGCTCGCGGTGTGTCGCCGCGCAGTTGCATCACATGCGCCACGTCCTGCACTCGCACCCCTCGTTCGGCGAGCGCTTTCATCAAACGCCCTCGTGCTTGACGATCGGAGCCGTCAAAACGTGCTTGCGGTTTGCTGGTGAGGGCACTCGACTTTGCAGGGTCGAGTCGTTCATCCCACGCCCCGTGCATCCGTGCTCGCGTCGGGCAGGAGTCTGCGAGCACACATGATTCACACTTCGGCGCTCGTGCGACGCACACCTGTGCACCGAAGTCCATGATGACTTGGTTCCACTCCCAAGATCTCCCGCGTGGCAAGACGGAGTCGGCCAGTTCTTGCGACTGCTTCGCCGACAGCGGCTCGCCGCTACAACGCGCGAGCACACGGGCGATGTTCGTGTCTACGACTGCGACGTCTGCCCCGTCGGCAAACGCAAGCACCGCACGCGCCGTATAGGGCCCGACACCGGGCAGCGCACGTAATGAGTCGAGATCATCGGGAACTTCACTTTCGTGGCGTTCGACGATTAGTCGAGCGGTCTCGTGCAAGTTCTTGCATCGACGCGGATACCCGAGCCCGCTCCACAGCCGCAACAAGTCGGCAAGTGGTGCTGTTGCACAGGCGCGTGGAGTCGGATACTCCTGCATGAACTGCGTCCACTTCGGAATCACCCGCGCGACCTGCGTCTGTTGTGCCATCACCTCGCTGACGAGCACCGCCCATCGGTCGCGGGTCGTGCGCCATGGCAGATCGCGCAGTCGAGGCACACCCCATGCAAGGAGCGGCTCGACTATTTCATCTAGTTCATCCACGAGTCTCGGTTTCATCCACGAATCTCTGTGGTTCGAAACCTCTGGTTAGTCCGCCCAGACGTCTTGACCGTCGTACGGTCGCTCACGCTTAGGTGCCGACGCCCGTTTCCACACCATCACTCGACGGCGGAAGTAACACACCTCTTTACCGTCTTGGTTGAACGCCTTCGTCTCGACGGTCACCACACCGCGATCGGGTTTCGACTTCGACTCAGCGACCTCCAACACGCGCGTTTCTGCGTGGATGGTGTCGCCATGAAACGTCGGGTGTTTGTGCTGCAGCGTCTCCACTTCGAGGTTGGCAATCGCGGCACCGCTCACGTCGGGCACGCTCATGCCAAGAACAATGGAGTACACAAGGTTGCCGACAACGACGTTGCGACCTTGCACGCTGCGCGAGGCGAACCAGTCATTGGTGTGCAGCGGGTGATGGTTCATCGTGATCATGCAGAAGAGGTGATCGTCAGCCTCGGTGATCGTCTTACCCGGCCAGTGCTTGTACACGTCGCCTACGACGAAATCTTCGAGATGGCGTCCGAATGGTCGTTCGTGAGTCGTCACGGCATCAACAGTAGGTCAATCTTCGCGGCGAGTCTCTGGCTGCTCGCCGGTGTTGTCGTAGAGAGGCTGCGGGAACATGCCTGTACGGTCGCGCGGCGCGTACTTTTCGATCCAACCAGCCTTCGACTCGAGCACTGCGGAACCCGCGCGAGTTGCCGATTCGATGCGCGAGAGTCGTGATTGCGCAGCCGGAACTGGTGTGACAGCGCCGATGCGTAACGAGACGTAGCTGACAGCGCCGACGAGAATCGGCAACCAGTACTGCGCGATGCGATACGTGAGCACGGTGACGGTGGCCGTGGCAACCGGCAAACCGAACCCGACGAGCGTCGGGATGTACACGCCCTCGACGATGCCGAGACCACCTGGGGTAATGGGCACCGACGCCAGCACGTTGGCGAGACCGAATGCGACGAGCAATGCGTCAATCGACACCGAACCACCGAAAGCGCGCATGAACAGCCATAGCGCGGTGAGGTCGAGCAACCAGTTGGCAGTACCCCACATGAGAACGCGGCGCAAGACGTCGCGTTCAGCGACGAGACCGCGGATGCGGTCGCGTAGGTGTTCGAGCAAACTCGCCGCAGCCTCACCGTCTCGACCAATTCGGTCGTACACCCATCGCACCATTCGATGCAGGCGACCTTTGTCGTCGATAAGCCCGAAGATGATCGCTCCGACGACTGCCATCAGGATCGCACCCGCCACGGCAGCAGTGCCGTAGATGGGGCTGCTCCCCCGCACCGGGATCGATACGACGAGCCCCAGCCACAACAACACATTGAGGATCACCGCCGAACCGATGCCCGCTGTCGCCAGGGCGAATCCGGCATCGGCCTTTTGGATACCCGAACTTGTGATGAGCCTGAATCCGAGCGCATTGCTCGCCGCACTTCCGGCAGGCAGGATGCTGCCGAGGGCCCGAGTGCTCAGCTGGATGCGAAAGAGGTCAAACCTCGTGAGCCGGTGGGCGTCGGCACCAAGGGCAGCGTGCGTGACCAGGGTGTAGCAGTAGAGCGCCATGAAGGAGAGACCAATTGCTGCGACAAGCAGAATGGGGTCGATCTGGCGTAGGTCGGCGATGGCATTTCGAAACGCCGGAATAAGCGGCAGCACAAAGAAATAGATGACAATGCCGAAAAGCACCCACCGAAGCGCTTTCAGCATGAGTCCAGCGTAAGTGACCCCCGTGCCCCATGCCACCGAGAAGGTCGTGCGAAGTCGGCGCAGGGACAGGGTTGCAGGAAAGTCACCTCACTACCGTTGAAGTTCGTGGCTGACTCAGCGAAAGACCTCACGACCGCGGCAAACGTCATCGAAGGTGTCGCTGAGTTGCTGAGGCGTGCGACCAAGCGACTCGCGGAGAGCGGCGGACCCGAGAAGCACCAAGTATTGGCGTACGACCTTGCGCACTCGAGTGCAGCACTCGAGACTGCGCGTTCGTTGCTCGACTACGGAGCAAAGGGAAGCGTCGAGTCGACAATCACCTGCGCGTTCGTCGCCGACATGGTGCACGACTTTGCCACCCGCCTCATCGGCCGCGAAGACATGTGGGGTGTGCGCGTGAGCGAACTCGCGACGTTCGATTCGTTCGTCAACACATACCGCGCGCCGGAGGTGCTGGCCTCGCTCGCAGACACCGCGGGCCCGCGCCACCTAGACGACGACTATGAAATGGTTCAGGACACCTTCAGAAGCTTCGGCAAGAAAGTCATCAGCCGCCACGCCGAGCATGTGCACCGCCAGAACGCCGACGTACCCGAAGAGGTGATTGCTGGTCTCGCGGACATCGGCGCGTTCGGTTTGTCAATCCCGGCAGAGTACGGCGGCTTCAGCGAAGGCGGCGAAGGCGAATACATGGCGAGCTGCGTGGCGACCGAAGAACTCTCGCGCGCCTCGCTCGGCATCGGCGGCTCGCTCATCACGCGGCCTGAGATCCTTGCCCGCGCGTTGGTGAAGGGCGGCACCGAAGCACAGAAGCATGAGTGGCTGCCGAAGCTTGCGACTGCGGAAGTGATGGCTGCAGTCGCGGTGACCGAGCCCGACTATGGCAGCGACGTCGCTTCATTGAAGACCACTGCCACCCCGGCGCAGCGCGACGGTGTGGACGGCTACGTGATCAACGGCGTGAAAACGTGGTGCACATTCGCTGCTCGCGCCAACGTGCTGATGCTGTTGGCGCGCACTGACCCCGATCGCAGCAAGTCGCACCGCGGGCTGAGTCTCTTCATCGTGCCCAAGCCCCTCGGCGAAGCGCACGGCTTTGAGTTTCAGCAGCCAGGTGGCGGAAAGATGGAAGGACGACCAATCGACACCATCGGCTACCGCGGCATGCACTCATACGAGATTGCAATCGAAAACTGGTTCGTGCCGGCCGACCACTTGATTGGCGAGTCGGGCGGGTTGGGCAAGGGCTTCTACTTTCAGATGGAAGGTTTCGAGAACGGTCGTCTGCAAACTGCCGCCCGCGCCGTTGGCCTCATGCAAGCTGCGTATGAAGCGGCACTTGACTACGCGAACAACAGAAGCGTGTTTGGCAAGAATGTGAGCGAATACCAGCTCACGCAGGTGAAACTCGGTCGCATGGTCACGATTATCCAAGCGGCACGGCAGTTCAGTTACGCAGTCGCAAAGATGATGGGCAAGGGCGAAGGTGCCATGGAAGCAAGCATGGTGAAGGCGTACGTGTGCAAGGCGGCCGAATGGGTTACGCGCGAAGCCATGCAGATTCACGGCGGCTATGGCTACGCAGAGGAATACCCCGTCAGTCGCATGTATGTCGACGCACGAGTGCTCTCGATTTTCGAGGGTGCCGACGAAACGCTGTGCCTGAAGGTAATTGCGCGGCGACTCGTCGAATCAGCCCAAGGCTGACGACACGCGGTTAATCAGCATTGCTGCGCAATGCGCAGCTAGTCAACACTGCTGCGCGATGCGCAGCTAGTCAACAAAGCCAAGCAGCTCGTGCAACGAACCGAGGCGCTCGCAGTCGTAGTCGGCGTGGTCGTCGAATGGGTCGTACAACAGCGGCACAAGCCCGGCGGCGGCGGCTCCCCCGACGTCGTTTACGTACGAGTCTCCGACATATGCCACTCGTTCGGGCGGCAACCCGAGCGCCGCGATGGCATCACCGAAGATGCGCGGGTCGGGTTTTGCATAACCAATCACGTGCGAGTCGGTGACGATGGTGACCGGCACACCCGAGCCCTCGCCAACCTGCGCGATGCACAGGTGCGCCAAGGTTGCCTCGATCTGGCCGCTCGCGTTCGAGACCACGCCGATAGGAACCTTGCGCAGATACAGCTGCCACAAAGCGGCAACTGACTCGAGCATCGGGTACCGCCAGTAGAACGGCGAGAACAACGAGCGCATCGCGCGAGTAGCGGGCTCGAGATGCTCGTCGGCGACGCCAGCGGTCTGCAGGTACGCGTGGCGGTAGATATCCCACGTGATTTTGTCAATCGACTTGTCGGTGCGCTTGCTGGCAACTGCATCGAGTGCCTCCATGCCTGCGTAATGGCAGCGCACCAGTGCGGCGTGATCGGTGGTGCCGCCGAACTGAGAGATTGCCATGCCAGTCGAGACGGGCTCCGGGATGACGAAAATGCCGCCAGCGTCAAAGAGCACGGCGTCGAAACGCTTGGTCATCGGCGGTGCGTTACTTCGAGCGCGACAAGCCGGCGCGCTTGCCTCGCGAGATGAACTTGAGCGCCATCTTGCGGCTCGCCTCGTCGATCATCTCGTCACCGAACATGACGGCACCCTTGCCTTCACCTTCGGTGGCCTTCTCGTACGCGTCGAGAATCGCGCACGCGCGGTCGAACTGCTCCTGGGTTGGCGAGAACACCTCGTTCAGCACCGTGACTTGGTCGGGGTGCAACGCCCACTTGCCGTCGTAGCCGAGCGTGCGCGTGCGCTTGCAGTAGTCGCGGAAACCCTCGTTGTCGCGGATATAGAGGTACGGCCCGTCGATGACCTGCAAGCCGTTGGCTCGACCAGCCATGAGAATCTTGTTGAACACGTAGTGAAAATGGTCGCCCGGATAGTCGGCGATCTGCACACCACCCGTGAGCACCGGCATCTCCATGCTCGCTGCGAAGTCGGCTGGCCCGAAGATGATCGTCTCAATGCGTGGGCTTGCCGCGCAGATCTCTTCGACGTTGATCAGGCCGCGTGCAGTCTCGATCTGCGCTTCGATGCCGATGTGGCCGACAGGCAGGCCGCTTGCAATCTCCACCTGGCGAAGCAGCATGTCGGTGGCAACGATTTGTGCCGCAGACTCCACCTTCGGGAGCATGATTTCATCGAGGCGCGGTCCGGCGTTGCCGACCACTTCGATGATGTCGTATGCGGTCCACTTGGTGCTCCAGTCGTTCACTCGAACGCACAGCACCTTGTCACCCCACTCCTGCGACTTGATCGCGTTTGCCACTCGGGCGCGCGACGCCTCTTTTTCTTTTGGTGCAACGGCGTCTTCTAGGTCCAAGAACACCATGTCGGCGGGAATGCCCGGGCCTTTGCCAAGCATCTTCTCCGACGAACCAGGGATCGAGAGGCAAGAACGACGCGGTAGGTCGCGAGAACGTGGAGACATGACTTGCAGGCTAGATGGCGCTGCGTCGCAGGAGTTCGGTCGAAGCCGGGCATTCTGGTTCGAGCGCTGCGTTCGGGTCTTCACTTGCACCAGAAGGGCCGACGACTCGATCGAATCGACTCACGTCAATGACATCGAGACCTGCATGCCAGTCGCTCGGAAGGTTCAACGCGCCAGTCATGCCCTTCCAAAGTGTCTCGGGCATGCGCGTGCCGGCACCAGCCACCAACCACGCTGGTTTGCCGAGCGACTTCGCGGTCTCCATCACGGCGCGCGAACCGCCAACAGCAAGCACATGCTTTGGGCCGCAGGCGAGTGCTTCAACGACCACGAGCGTCGCTTGTTGTGCGGCAGCAGCGACGCACTCGAACGGCACGAGTTCGGCGGCGATCTCCGCATCGTGCAGACGGTCGACGAGCGCTTCACCTTCGCCATGGCTGTCAACCACGAGCATCATTGCGTCGCCGCGCTGCGCAAGACACTTCACCGCGTTAAACGGCCAACCGACAATCAACACCGTCGCATCGTCGGGCAGAGCGTCATCGAGGTGCCCGGGTGTCTCGTCTCGCTCGACGACCAGCGCCAGTTCGCGTGCACGCGCGAAGGGTTCGGGGGCGGCGAGCACATTGGCACACAACCACCACAGCTGTGCCATCGTCGGATGACGTTCAACAATGCGACGGCACGCAAGCACGAGCGACTGCGGGTCGAATTCCATCGCGCACAGTGCGAGCGCGGTCTCCCTCACAAGCAACGCTGGGCCCGCACCGTCGGCGCGTGCCACATATCGCAGCCTCTCGATCGGGTGCATTACGAAGACTGTAGTTGTGAGTTGCTACCGTTTCTTTCGTGATTACGCCTTCACCCGACACAATCATGCACACGCTGGAGGGCGAGAAGCGCGAGTTGCATGAGTGGCTCACCACCTTTCACCTGCTGTCCGTCGTGATTGACCCGTACACCAACGAGAGCGCTTGGTTGTTGAAGACGGCCCGCCGCTTGCTGAAGCAGTTCGCCGGCTCGAGCGTGCGCACCAATTACGTCGTCACCGCCGGCCCCGAAGAAGCCCGCATGTTTCTCGGCCCACTCGCCAGCGAGGCGATGGTCTTTTGTGACCCAGACCGCTCGATTGTGAAGCAGTTCGGGTTGAAGCAGCTCCCCGCCTTCGTCTTCTTGCGCATCGACGGAAACATCGTCGCGAGCGCCGAAGGTTGGAACCCGCAGGAGTGGCGCGCGGTCGCCGAACAAGTCGCCGCGACTGTGTCGTGGAGCAAGCCGCTCATTCCCGCACCGGGCGACCCCGGCGCGTTTGCTGGCACACCAGCGCTGGCGTGACTCGCATGCGAGGTGCGCTGTGACCGCACCCGAACCGTTCTCGCACACCGAGTTGTTGCCGCTCGGCAAGGACGACACCGAATATCGCCTCGTCACGCGTGAAGGAGTGTCGGTCGCTAAGACCGAGCTCGGCGAATTCCTCCAGGTTGACGCGGCTGCCATCACGCGCCTGACCGCCGAGGCGATGCGCGACATCGCACACTTCTTGCGCTCGTCGCACCTTGAACAGTTGGCCAAGATTCTGCAAGACCCCGAGGCAAGCGAGAACGACCGCTTCGTTGCGCTCGACCTACTGAAAAACGCCTCGATTGCCGCCGGTGGCGTGCTGCCGATGTGCCAAGACACCGGCACGGCGATCATCAAGGCAAAGAAGGGTCAGTTCGTGCTCACCAGCGGCGGCGACGAAGCAGCCATCTCGCGCGGCGTGTACGACACTTACCTCACGAGCAACTTGCGATATAGCCAACTTGCTCCCATTTCTATGTACGAAGAGGTGAACACCAATACCAACCTGCCGGCCGAGATCAAAATCTCCGCAGTGGACGGCGACGAATACAAGTTCTTGTTCATCGCCAAAGGTGGCGGCTCGGCAAACAAGAGCTACCTCTTCCAAGAAACCAAGGCGCTACTCAACGAAAAGACGCTGCTCCCCTGGTTGTTCGAGAAAATGAAGACGCTCGGCACGGCCGCATGCCCGCCGTATCACCTCGCAGTCGTCATTGGCGGTACGTCCGCGGAGTACGCAGTCGAAGTTGCCAAGCTGGCCAGCACCAAATATCTCGACTCGCTGCCGACAAAAGGCAGCAAGTCGGGCCACGCATTCCGCGATCTCGAATTGGAGAAGAAGGTGCTCGCGTTGGCGCAGCAGACAGGTATCGGTGCGCAGTTCGGTGGCAAGTACTTCTGCCACGACGTGCGTGTCGTGCGCCTGCCTCGTCACGGTGCAAGCTGCCCAGTCGCAATGGCGGTGTCGTGCAGCGCCGACCGCCAAGCACTCGGAAAGATCACTCGCGACGGTGTGTTCCTTGAGAAACTCGAGACTGATCCGGCTCGCTTCCTGCCTGACATCGACTTCAACGACCTCGGCAGCGACGTCGTGCGTATCGACCTGAACAAGCCGATGGATGAGATTCGCAAGGAACTGTCGAAGCACCCTGTGAAGACGCGCATCATGCTGAGCGGCCCGATGATCGTTGCGCGCGACATCGCGCACGCGAAGCTAAAGGAGCGTCTCGAGCAAACCGGCACGCTGCCCGACTACATCAAACAGCACTGCGTGTATTACGCAGGGCCCGCCAAGACCCCGGCCGGCTTCGCATCCGGTTCATTCGGCCCGACCACCGCTGGTCGCATGGATTCGTACGTCGCCGACTTCCAGCGCGCAGGCGGCAGTTTCGTCATGCTCGCAAAAGGCAACCGGTCGCGACTCGTCACCGATGCGTGCAAGCAGTTCGGCGGCTTCTACCTCGGCTCGATCGGCGGACCGGCCGCGCGCCTCGCGCAGGACTGCATCACCAAGGTGGAGGTGC
>JBMTYA010000060.1:0-8845 GCA_049454015.1 Ilumatobacteraceae bacterium
CTGCAGGCATCTGCGACAACTCGCCGTACTACGGCACCATGGCTGACGGCATGATCACCCTCGGCGCGTTCGGTTCGTCGGTCTCGCAAGCGACCCAAGACCTGATCGCTGAGAAGGCAGCTGCCATCATCGATGGTTCGCTGAAGCCGTTCACTGGTCCGATCAACGACAACGAGGGCAACGAAGTCATCGCCGCCGGTGCAACGGCAGCGCTGGGTGACTTGCTCGGTCAGTCGTACTTGGTTGAAGGAGTCATCGGCTCCGCAAAGGGCTGATCTCACCGCAGACCTGAAAGCAGGCGCCCACTTCGCTTCGGCGGGGTGGGCGCCTTGCTTTTTGTGGTGAACCTGCCCGGCGCAGCGGAAGGAGATTTGTGGCAAACTTGCCTGCTGTGGCGTCGGGGGTCGCATCACGCGGCGCGCACGAGTCGCTCGCCCCGTTCGCCGTCGAGGCTGTCGCCGTCACCAAGCGCTTCCCGGGCGTCGTCGCCAACGACCGGGTGAACTTCCAACTCGCGCGCGGCGAGGTGCACACTCTGCTCGGCGAGAACGGGGCTGGCAAGAGCACCCTCGCTTCAGTGCTGTGTGGCTTGTACCGACCCGAAGAGGGTCAGGTGCTGCGCAACGGCAAAGAGATACGGCTCAACAGCCCGCGCGACGGCTTGGCACACGGCATCGCAATGGTGCACCAGCACTTCCGCTTGGTCGACCGCTTCACGGTGGCCGAAAACGTGGTACTCGGCCACAAGTCGCTCTCCTTCGTACTGTCCGCCGCGGAGATCGAATCGCGCGTCGAGAAGATCACCAACGAGTTCGGCTTGCCACTCGACCCGCGTGCTGTGGTGGGCGAATTGTCAGCGGGTGAGCGCCAACGAGTGGAGATCGTGAAAGCGCTGTACCAGGGAGCAGAAGTGCTGCTGCTTGACGAGCCGACCGCACTGCTCGCCCCGCCCGAGGTGGAGAAGCTGTTCATCACGGTGCGTGCAATGACGCATGCCGGCAAGTCGGTGGTGTTTGTCAGCCACAAACTCGGTGAGGTCGTCGATATCTCCGACCGCATCACGGTGATGCGCGGCGGCAAAGTCACGGGTTCGGTGCGTCGCGGCGAAGCCGACGTAAAGAAGCTGGCCGAACTGATGGTTGGGCGCCAAATCAATCTCGTGCCGAGGCGTGCGAAGTCGCCGACTGGTGATGTGTTGCTCTCGGTCTCGCAGGTACACCTCGAGCGCGACGGTGCCGAGATTCTCACCGACATCAACATTGAGGTGAGGGCGGGGGAGATCGTCGGCGTCGCCGGTGTGGCGGGAAACGGCCAACGCGACCTGGCGGAGATGGTTGCAGGCCTGAGTGCGCCGCAGCACGGCAACGTAACGGTGTGCGGGCAACCCACGGCGCGAGCCGGGGCGCTCGGCGCGCGGCGTGCCGGCCTCGCGTACGTGCCCGAAGACCGCCTCGGAACGGGTCTGTCGCCCTCGTTGTCAATGGTCGACAACTTGGTGCTCACTCGCGAACGCGGCTTCTTGGTCGACCGTAAAAGTGCGCACGACGAAGCCGAATACTTCATCAAGCAACTCGAGATCAAGACTCCAGGGCCGCTCACTCCCACCCGCAAGCTTTCCGGCGGCAATGCGCAAAAAGTGTTACTCGCTCGCGAGCTGTTCGCAGTTAGCGGCGCGCGAGTGCTGGTGGTGTGTTCGCCGACTCGAGGTCTCGATGTCGGTGCCGTCGAGGCGGTGCATGCGTTGCTCGACGAGGCACGTGACAGCGGCAAAGCAATCCTGCTCATCAGTGAAGACCTCGATGAAGTGATGACGCTCGCCGACAGGGTGATGGTGCTCTATCGCGGCAAGATCACCCTCGAGCAGCTGGGCACGAACGCCAACCTGGAGCATGTGGGTCGCGCGATGGCGGGTATCGCATGATCGTGCTCGGCCGAAGCATCCGACTTGAGCAACGCATGACCACGCCGGCGTACTTGCTCGCAGTAGTGCCGATCGCGTCGGTGCTCTTCGCCTTGATTGTGGGCGGGGTGTTTCTTGCTGCGACTGGCCATCCGCCGATCGGCACCTATCTCGACTTGATGAAGAACGGCTACACGAGCTTTTACGGCATCACCGACACGCTCGGTCTCGCGACGCCGCTCATCTGCACGGGTCTCGCCGCCGCTTTCGCGTTCCGCATGAACCTCTACAGCATCGGCCAAGAGGGCCAGATGTACCTCGGCATGATCGGCGGGGCTTGGGCCGGCATCGCACTCGCAGATGCTCTTCCGGGCGTGCTCGCCGTGCCGCTCGTCTTGATCTTCGGTGCACTGACGGGTGCCGCCTGGGTCGCCGTGCCGGCGCTGCTACGTGCGCGACTCGGCACGAGCGAGATCGTCAGCACACTGCTGCTCAACTACGTGGCGCTGAACTTGGTGAACTACCTCATCTTCGGTTCGCGAGGCTTCTTCCGCGACCCGACGACCGCTTTCCCCCAGGGCCGAATTGTGGCGGATAGTGCGCGGCTTTCACCGATTTCGTTCTTCACCGACAAAGTGACGAACACGTATCCGACTCTGGTCGTGTCGATTCTTCTTGCTTGCTTCTTGTTCTGGTTCATGCGTGTGTCGAACTACGGCTATGAAACCGCTGTCTTCGCGGATTCGCCAAGCACCGCGCGCTACGCCGGCATGAGTTCCACGTGGCTGCAGACTTCTGTGTTGCTCGTGTCGGGGGCGATCGCCGGCGTGGGTGGCGCGATGTATGTCGTCGGGCCAGCCGGCAAAGTCGACCCCGGGCTGTTGCAAATCGGCCTCGGGTACGCCGGCATTGTGGTTGCCGCACTGGCGAGGTACAACTTTCTTGCAGTCATCCTCGCCGCAATCTTGTTTGCGGGTCTTCGCACCGGCGGCAATGCGCTTCAGGTTTCGAACGATCCCGTGCCTATTGCGATTGCCATCGTGTTGCAGGGAGCGGTACTGCTTTTTGCGCTCGGCGGAGAACTCTTCCGACGCAACCGCGTGGTGATCAGTCGAGTCGGAAGTGTGGTTCCGTCGTGAACTCGAACATCTGGCTGCTCACCTTCGCAGACGCGATCAGCATCGCCACGACGCTGATTCTGGCGTCGCTCGGGGCGATGATCACTGAGCGCAGCGGTGTGATCAACCTTGGTGTCGAAGGCATGCTGCTCATGGGTGCGGTCAGTGGCTTTGTTGTTGCCGAGACGACCGGCAACCTCTGGCTCGCGCTCCTCGTCGGCATCTTCGTCGGCGTCATCCTCTCGGCGGTGCACGCCGGTCTCACCGTCGGGTTGCGCGCAAACCAGATCGTGTCTGGTCTGGCGATGGTGATCTTCGGGTCGGGTCTGGCTCAGTTCATCGGCAAGCCGTACGAGGGCAACTTGCGTCCTGTCGTCATCGAACGACTCGATCTCGGCTGGTTGACTGACCTGCCGTTCCTCGGCCCGGTCGTCTTTGGTCACGACATCTTCACTTACGCCACATGGGTAATCGCCGCGGGAACGTCGTTTTATCTGCACCGCACCAGGCCCGGTCTCATCTTGCGGGCCACCGGAGACGCTCCCGCCACCGTCGATGCGCAAGGCGGCTCCGTCGCGCGAATCCGCTGGATGCACACGATCGCGGGAGGTGCGCTTATGGGGTTTGCCGGTGCGTGGTTCATGTTCGCGCGAGCGACGGCGTGGAATGCGAACGCCACCACCAACGGCATCGGCTGGATTGCTCTCGCCCTCGTCGTCTTCGCATCGTGGCGACCGTTGCGTGCCATCGGCGGGGCAGTGCTGTTCGGCTTCTCGCTGCAGGTGCCATTCACGCTGCAGGCCGAACAAATCACGATCCTGCCGCAGACCATCGTCGCGATGTTCCCGTACCTCGTCACCCTGGCGGTGCTGGTAGTGCTGTCTACACCGCGCGCGCGACGACTGCTCGGGGCACCGAAGATGCTCGGTCAACCGTTCGTGCGTGACGAACGTTGAAAGCTTCGAGTTGAGCCGAGTCGCTCTGCTCACCCGTACCCTGAGTGCTCGATAAGCGCATGCCGAAACTTTCTATCGCATCTTCGAACGACGACATTCTTCGGGTCCTTCACGAAACCGCCGATGCGGTCTATGGCGTTCTCAGCACGAACACTGACTGGGGGCTCTCTGGTCAACGTGCCACGCAGTATTCGGTTGATCTCCGCGCTGACGCCGCTGCGCTCGAGGTGCTTCATGGCGCAGGCTGTGCAGTGATGTCAGAAGAGAGTGGTCGAAGCGGCGAGTGGAACGACGACTCAATCATCGTGGTGATGGATCCACTCGATGGCTCAACGAACGCCAGTCGACGAGTGCCGTGGTATGCCACCGCCCTTGCAGCAGTTGACCAGAGTGGCCATCGTGCGTCGCTAATTGCCAACCAGTTCTCCAACGAGAACCGTTGGACTGCCACTCGAGGCGGCGGTGCATTCCACAACGGCGAACGAATTGCCCCATCAAAGTGTGAACGATTGTCTGACGCGGTCGTCGGTGTGTCGGGCGTGCCCAAGAAACACCCAGGCTGGGCGCAGTTCCGGGCGCTCGGTGCGGCGGCACTAGACATTTGCCTCGTGGCGCAGGGCACGCTCGACGCGTGGGTTGATATGTCGTCGCACGGCGCATGGGACTACATGGCGAGCGTGCACGTATGCATCGAAGCCGGCGCACCTGTCGGCGAGCTTGGCGGTCGTGATCTCATCGTCACGCAGCACGGTGAACGACGTTCGCCGGTGATTGCGGCTACTCCGGCACTGTTCGAACAAGTTCGACGCATTCGAGACTCGGCCTAGGCACGATGGCACGCACACTCGCCGGCTCGCACGTTGTGGTTGTCGGCGCAACAGGGGTGCTCGGCGCAAGAATTGCCGCACACTTTGCGTCTGCAGGTGCTCGCGTGTCGGCCATCGTGCGTGATCACACTCGACTTGACGGGGCGAGCGTTTCGCAGTACGCACTCGCCGACGTAACTGATCACGCCGCGCTCTCGACGGCGTTTGCTTCAGTCGCACCATTCGACGGAGTGGTGAATGCAACCGGGGTGGTGGCATTCGGCAATGTTGCCGAGCTCGATGACGCGACGCTCAGCAGACTTTTCGCGGTCAACGCCATCGCACCACTCGTGATGCTGCGTGAGGCATCGCCCCATCTCGCTGACGGCGGATTCTTCGTGAATCTTTCTGGCGTGGTAGCCACACAACCTGTGGCGGGAATGGCTGCCTACAGCGCATCAAAAGCCGCAGCATGGGCAGCGATGTCGGCAGCAGCGCGAGAACTGCGTCGTCGCCGAATCGACGTGATTGATGCCCGGCCGCCGCACACCGAGACTGGTCTGGCAACTAGACCGATCGCCGGTGTGGCGCCGAAGATGCCCCAGGGACTTGCACCCGACAATGTCGCAGCGCGTATCGTCGCAGCCATTGTCGGGGGCGAGCGCGAGCTTCCCGCCGAAACATTTGACTCGTGACCCGTTCGACTCGGCCGTATTTTGGGCGAGCTTTATGCTCGGGTTAACTCTTTAAGGAGAACCTATGCGTCGTGAATTGAGGACCCGTTTCATTGCCCTGATCGCAGCGGTGGCGAGCGTGGCGATTCTCGCTCCGTACCCCGGCCAGGCGAATGCTGCCGTTACCGTGCCGACTCAGCCGTACGTGATGGCCTTTCATACGTGCGCAAACGGTGCGACCGATTGCAACAATCCTGCGAACCACATCGTGCAACTTGCCCAGAGTGCGGACGGCGTTAGTTGGTCTCTGGTCAGTGGCTGGCAGTCGTATCGCGGGTCGGTACCAGATGCATTCCGCCGCGGGAACACTCTTTACGTCTTTTCGACGAGTGGACTGCTGAAGGTCAATATGACAACGGGAGAAACGTCCACAACTTCGGTTTCTCTCAACGAAGGAAGTTTTGTGGACCCCTCGATTGCTCAGTTGCCCGACGGGCGACTGATTCTCTTTTATCTCCCAGGAATCATGGGCCAAGACCCCGCTGGATGTGCACCCGGTGAAGCGTCATGTGTGCGGCAAATCAGGTCGGCAGTTGAAGTCGCTGGTAGTGATGGATCTCGATTCGTCGTCGACTCGACTCCGCGAGTTTCCGAAACCATTACGAGCGGAAGCTTCAGCGATCCAGACATCTTCTTCAACGGTTCGGAATGGGTGCTCTACGTATCTCGCGGTCCGTCTGTTCACGCATATACGTCGTCATCAATTCAAGGCTCATTTGCGTTTAGGGCCGTAGTCTCGAACAGTCTCGGGGGAGTGCCGTCCGGATTGCAGATGGCTGATGGCACGATTGCTACCTACGTCCACTCCAATGTCGGTGGCGGCACAGAGATCCGTCGAGCCACATCGTCAACTGGAGCCTCTTCGATTGCTTCGTTCCAGACCTCGCTTACCGCGCAATCGCTCGGTCTCGGGACGCATGCGGAAAGCCCGGGTATCGCGGCAAACACGCCGGGCATCAGCTGCGCCACGTGTGTCACCACTGCAGCCACCACGACAACTTCACCGACCGCAACCGCACCAGTAGGTAAGAGCAGCAACGTAGGTCTTGGAAAGAAGTGCACTGTTGCTGGGGCAACTGCAAAGTTTGGCAAGACCAACTTGGTGTGCAAGAAAGTCGGTAAGCGACTGGTGTGGGCCAAACGCTGAACTGATCTAGTGAAAGCGCGCCCTAGCCTCTATGGGTCTGCGGGCGCTTAGCTCAGTTGGTTAGAGCATCTCCCTTACAAGGAGAGGGTCGGGGGTTCGAGTCCCTCAGCGCCCACCACTGGTGTGACGATGAGGGACTCGTTGTAATTCCCGATTATCCGTCGATGACGAACTTCAGCCGCCGCTTACGCACTCGAGCACAGCTCGTGGCCCTTCGACTTTCCAACGCAGTGTTCCGACCACGGTGGTGGCGCCGTCTTGGTAACTGCACGATCCGCCGATGGTGAATTCGCTGGCTGGGCCGGTCGGTCCCTGCGGACCTGCCGGTCCCGCCGGACCTGCCGGACCCTGAGCGCCAGCGGGACCCACTGCACCTTGTGCTCCTGCCGGACCGATGGGGCCGATTGGTCCAGTCGGACCTTGGGCACCTGTGGCACCCGTTGCGCCTGCTGGGCCTTGCGCTCCGGTTGCTCCCGTTGCGCCAGCGGCACCTGCGGGGCCCTGGGCGCCAGCAGCACCAGTTGCTCCCGTTGCGCCAGCGGCACCTGCGGGGCCTTGAGCGCCAGCAGCGCCAGTGGCGCCAGCGGCACCCGCTGCGCCTGCTGGGCCTTGCGCACCAGTTGTTCCGGTTGCGCCGGTGGTTCCAGTTGCTCCGGTCGCACCGCGCACACCGGCGAGGCTGAGGCCGTTGGCTGACGTCAACGTCGAGCCGTCAGGAAACCTGATGCCCGTTGCCAATGCAAGATAGCCAGCGTCGCCTGGTTGGCCAATCGTGATGTCCTGCGATCGCAAGAGCGAGCGGAGACCTGTTGTCGTGAGCTGAACGTTGCCCAGTCTGAGCGTCTCGGCGCCGTCGATGAGGAGCACGCCGTCTTGCACGGAGATTCCCGCTTGTTTCCCGGTGCCAACGTCTTCAATGAAGATGGTTCCTGGTCCGAGTTCCAAGCTCTTCCAACGAAAAGTCGATGTTCCGAGCGTGTACAAGTTGTCTGCCGACGGAATCAGGTCGCCAGTCACGCCATCAAGCGGTGTACAGACATCGTTGAGCGAACTGTCACCGTTGGTGCCGTTGCTGTCGTCGACACGTTCGCCGGATTCATTGAGGGTTTGTCCTGGTGGGCAGTAGCCAAGCACCCGAAGTTGCTCGGCGAGGGCTTTGTCGTCGTCGTCCAGGGCATCAATCAGGAAGAGTCCTCCCAGCAGGATGACCAAGAGAAGGGCTAGGGCGCTTACGATATTGAATGTTCGTTGTGTTGTTCTCATGCGAGCAGTCAATTGCGCGCACATATTCGGGGCCGACGACAGATGTCCCAACAACGCCAAGCATTCGTACTCTTCGCAGGGTTAGTTGCGGCTTGCGTAACCGAACGCGAGCGATGTCGCTACAGCAAGCCACAGCTGATATGGCACGAGGGCAACACCCAAGAGCAGTGAAACTCGAAAAGCCACCACAATCAAGGGCAGTGTGAGCAACGTTGCTGCAGTGAGTGCGAACCCTGCGGTCGTCAGAGCATGAGGTACATAAAACTGGTATGCCCAGGTCAGAGCGGCCACCACGCTGAGCGCCAGCGATACCAGCCACACCACCTGATCAGTGCGCTGCTCACGACCAGCGACAAACCAACTCGCTACGCCGAGCATCACAAAGTTGTAGGGCCAGATGAGACCGAATACCACGTCGGGCGGCTGCCACGGCGGGCGCTCAAGCGAGCGGTACCATCCCGCATCCGTCGACACCCACCGACCTGCACCTACTGCGTAGATGAGCACGATGATCGTGCCGAGGCCGCCAACCAACCCACGTGTCATCAACTACTCGGTGCCGTCAACTCGTGAACTGCATGACGCCGTCGTCGAGCCGACCCTCGCGGAACATCTTCTTGTCTTTGTCGTAGTTCTGTGGGTTGATCCAGGGCTCGCGATCGCCTTGCGATGGCATGAGGTGCATCACGCGTTGCATGTATCCCGAAGAGAAACCGTCGATCCACGGCCGACTCGGCATAGTTTCTTCACCAGGTCGCAGGCGAGGCGTGCATTGGCGTGTGCCGGTGTCGCGCATGTGGTTGAGAAGGCGACATACATAGGTGCAAGTTAGGTCGGCACGAAGAGTCCACGAAGCATTGATGTACCCGAAACTGGTGGCGAGGTTCGGCACATCGGAGTACGACATTCCTTTGTAGGTGC
>JBMTYA010000061.1:0-8714 GCA_049454015.1 Ilumatobacteraceae bacterium
CTTACCTTCAACGCAACAACACACAAGACGAGCCACATGATGCACGCCAGTGCCGAAATTGCGAGTGCCGCCGGCGATGTCTGAGATTCACTGCGCCAGAGCTCGATACCTGAGAACACCACGAGTGCGAGTGCCGAGAGTGTCGACACAATGAAGGTAATTTTTGAGCTCTTCAGCGCATTGAGCGCAAGTGTCACTGCTGCAACAATTGCAGTTGCAGCAACTGGTGCCAGCGAGTTTCGGTTGTAGTAGATGCCGACCCAATAGTCCTCTTGGAAATTCACTGCACCCGTCCAGAGTCGCATGATTGCGACCCATGAGATTCCGACACCAAGGCCCATCGCCGAGGCAACAATCCACCACAGCTGCTTCCACGTGAAACTAGTAGCAAGATAG
This sequence comes from Ilumatobacteraceae bacterium, assembly GCA_049454015.1. Lineage (GTDB taxonomy): Bacteria > Actinomycetota > Acidimicrobiia > Acidimicrobiales > Ilumatobacteraceae > F1-60-MAGs027. Next base: position 397 of record JBMTYA010000061.1, read on the forward strand.
AGACCGAGTGCCGTCGTAAGTGTCAAAGCAACAAACTCAGGCAGCGAGTGTCGGGCGAACGACGACCATATGACGGTCAAACCCAACCAACCAACCAATGCAAGGAGTGCAACGTTGGCTCGCTCACGCAACCACTGACCGCTGATCCGTCGCACCAGCAACGCGAAAGCGGGTAGCTGCAGAGCAACATAGGTCGCGAATTGCGCGTGAGGTATGGACGGGTTCGGAAGTTCACCTGCGAGTAACGCACTCTGGCTCCACAAGCGAAGTACGGGGCCCTGGGTAAGGGCAAACAGCGCAAGGATTGCGTAGCCGAATTCTGTAGCGCGCCAGAGCTGCGCACTCGACCACCGCTTCATTGATGAGTCAAAACTATCGCAGAGCGTCTTCAAGGTTCGCCCAAGAGCCTCGTTCAGTAGCCTCAAATCAGTGGGCATTCGGAGTCAGCGATGAATTCGAAACGTCGATGAATCGGCAGTATCCCGTCATTATCACGGTGCGCGACCGACTGTCGCCACTCATCGCACTGCTTGAGTGGCTCGACAGTGTCGGGCAACACAACATCTGGCTGTGCGACAACGCCAGCACCTATGAACCGATGGTCAAATTCTTGGCCAACACGTCGCACCGCGTGGTGCACAACAATCGCAATCTTGGCCACCGGGCACCATGGCTGAGTGGTCTCGTCGCCGAGCTCGGCGCTGATCAACCGTTCATCGTCTCCGACCCCGACGTGGTGCCGTGCGAGACCTGCCCGCACGACGCTCTCGACTATTTCGCCGAAACGTTGCGTGTGCACCACGACCTAGACAAGGTGGGGTTCTCGCTCCGGATTGACGACCTGCCGGCACACTTCACACACCGGGACAGCGTGATCGCCTGGGAGCGTCAGTTCTGGAGCAACCAGTTCAAGCCTGGATTCTTTTTTGCCCCAATCGACACCACGTTCGCCGTGTACCGACCAGGGCTCGGCCATTTGAATGCCAGGTCGCTGCGATCACAACCGCCCTACGAAGCGCGACATATGCCCTGGTATGACGACACCGCCAACCCGACGGTTGAACAGGCGTACTACGTGCAGCACGCTGACCGGCTGATCTCGAACTGGAATTCTGAGCGCATCCCCGCGAACGTACGCGCCAAGTTGTCGCATCTCGGCAAGACTGACAAGGGCCCAAGATGACCACACCTGCCATCAACGTGCAAGGCGTGTGGAAGAACTTTCGCCTCTATCACGAACGAAACCGTTATATCAAAGCTGCGGTGTTACGCGGCCGACGAGCACGTTTTGAAGAGTTTTGGGCGCTGCAAGATGTATCGCTTGAGGTGCCACACGGGGCGACTGTTGGCGTCATCGGTTCGAACGGCTCGGGAAAAACCACGTTGCTAAAGTGCCTCACTGGCATCTACACCCCAGAACGCGGCGACATCACCATCGATGGCAACGTCGCAGCGCTACTCGAACTTGGAGCTGGATTTCATGCCGAGCTGTCTGGCACCGAGAACATATACCTGAACGGCTCGATTCTTGGTATGTCAAAGAAGGAAATCGACGCAAAGTTCGACAGCATCGTCGAATTTGCTGGTCTTGAGCAATTCATCGACACCCCGGTGAAGAACTTCTCGTCAGGCATGGTGGTGCGTCTTGGATTCTCAATCGCGACACACGTGGAACCCGAAGTGCTCTTGATTGACGAGATTCTCGCAGTCGGCGACCAAGCTTTTCAGCGCAAAAGCACAGAGAAGATCGAACAATTCCGTCGTGAAGGCCGCACCATTTTGGTGGTGAGTCACTCGCTCGGGCTCGTACAGCAACTCTGCGGCACAGTGGTATGGCTGGAGAAGGGTCGAGTGAAGATGGTGGGCGACGCCAACGACGTGATCGCTAGCTACACCGGCAATACCTATGGCAATTTTGCGCAGGTCGATGCCGGGTCGAAGACCCGCTGGGGCACTGGGGACGCGCAAGTCACTCAAGTGACTCTCGTCGATGCAGGTGAGCAGCCGCTTGGCACCATCCAATCAGGCGGAGAGATGCGAGTTGCCATCGAGCTCAACTCGCACATGCGACTTGAGTCGCCCGTCGTACACGTGAAGCTCGAGACGATGACCGGCGAGCTGATTTGGGCAACATCCACTCAACGCGGCACCGCCACCCTACGTGTACTCGACGGGCCAGCGCGTGCCGTGCTTCATGTGACAGATGTGCCACTTGCAGAAGGCACGTACTACGTTTCGGTGGTGATCACCGACGCGACAGGCGGCACCGAGTACGACCACTGCCAACACTGGGCAAAACTGCACGTGTCGGGTGGGCAAGCAAACGACGCTGGCATCGTGTCGATGCCTTCAGCGTGGTCAATTGGCCGACAAAAGACCTGACGTTTACAGCTCTTCGGCGATGCGGCGCGAGAAGCGTGAGAACACTGCAAGCCCGATTGTCAATGAGGCGAACGACATGATGATAAGCACTCCGAGGTCGGACCAGTCGGGGGCCCTGCCGTCAAACGTGACGTGGCGGAACGAACGAATGAACGCAGTCGACGGATTCCAGTGGTAGATCGAATACCAGAAGCTTGAAACTCGTTCTTCGATACGCGCCGGATCGTAAATCACCGGGGTTGCAAAAAACCACACCTGGGCGATGATCGTCCAGAGATATTTGAGGTCGCGGAAGAACACTGCTCCAATCGACAAGATCAGCGCAAGACCTGACGTGAAGATCGCCAACAACAGCATGAGGAAGAGCAGCATCGGCAACCACGGCAAAAGCGGACTACCGAAAATAAGCAGCACGATGCACAGTAGTGTCATCTCAATGCTGAATTGCACGAGGCTAAAGAGCACCTCAGAAAAGATGAGCGTCTCACGCGCAAAGCGTACTTTTCGCACCAGTGCTGCGTTGCCAATGAGTGTGTTGAGGCCGAGACCACAGATGAGATTGATGAACCCCCACGGCAAGATGCCGCTCAACAAATAAAGGCTGTAGACGTCGATTCCCGATGGATCACCCTTTCGGGCTTGGATACCGAAAATCACACCAAAGACCACCGAATAAATCAGCATTTGCGAAAGCGGGTTGAGCATCGACCAGCCCCACCCGAGGATTGATCGGCGATACTTGGCGCGCAGCTCTCTCAGCGTGAGATTCCACAACAAATTGCGCGACCGAATGATTTCAGCAACTTGACGCACCGATAATCACCGTACCAAGTCAGTAGTGTGAATGCGGTGAGTGACGACGCACTCCTCAATGCTGCAGTACGTGATGCCACCGAGCTTCGTCTCACCACCGCTCTGCGTGCCGCGCTCGAGCAGAAGGCAGCATTCGAACTTGAGGTGCTGAATGCCCGAGACCATGCTGCGGCGCAAGCTGCGGAGATCGGCGAATTGCGGCACCGCCTTCTATCCACCACTCAGGTTCATGCGCTACATGACAAAAACCATCGTGAGCACATAGTGCGTCTCGAAGCAGCACTTCGAGAGGCTTCAAAGCTTGCCAACCAAACTGACGGTCTTCGCCACCAGATCTCGGCGATGCGCAGTTCTTCGACCTGGAAGATTGGTCGCGTCATAATGCTGCCGGTGCGATTGATGAAGCGAATGCTGCGTCGCGGCTGAGTGCCGATGCCGCGCTTCAGCATCATCACGCCGGTGTACAACCCACCGCGAGATGCTTTCGAGTTATGCGTTAAGTCAGTGCTCGAACAAAGCAACCACGACTGGGAGTGGTGCTTGGCAAACGATGCTTCCCCCGATGAATGGGTAGCGCCACGGCTGCAGGAGCTTCAGCTCTCAGACCCACGAATTCGAGTCGTAGACCGGGTAACCAATGGCGGCATCGTCGCAGCGTCGAATGATGCAATCGCCCTCGCGCGAGGCGAGTTTCTCGTCCTTCTTGATAACGATGACGAACTCCACCGAGACACCATTCAGCTGGTCACAGACGCACTCGATGAAGCACCCGACTGCGACTATCTCTACTCAGACGAAAACAAGATCAGCGCCGACGGAGCACACTTTGACGACTTCGCTAAACCACAGTGGTCGCCCGAACGTCTGCTGGCCCAGAACTACACCAGCCATCTCTCCGTCTTGCGGCGCTCACTGGTTGAGCAAGTCGGCCGATTTCGCAGCGGATTCGACGGCTCGCAGGACTACGACCTTATTTTGCGGGTCATCGAACAAGCACGCCAGGTGATACACGTGCCGAAAGTGCTGTATCACTGGCGAACATTGCCAACCTCAACTGCCTCCGCAGCAAGCGCCAAACCGTACGCATTCGTCGCTGCATTGAAGGCTGTTCGTGAGCATCTCGAGCGCACTGGTCTGCACGCCGAAGTGAGCGAGGCGGGTCCATCGTTGGCACGGATACGAAGGGTGAATCGACATCACCCACCTATCACAATCATCATTCCTGTTAATGACACTCGACGCCGAATCTGGGGCGTCGACACACTGCTTGCGCGACATGCAGCCGACTCACTACTTCGCAAGACGACCTACAACAACTTCAACGTAATCTTCGTCGCCAGTGAGTGTCTGCGTGACGAGCATCTTGATGAGATCAGATCTCGTTTCGATGGGCAGAGCAATGTTGTGCGTGTACCAGGAGAGTATTCGTATTCGCAGTCAATCAATACTGGTCTTGTCGCTTGTACGACACCACTTGCCGTTCTTCTCGATTCGCACTGTGACTTCATTGAGGGCGACTGGGTGGAAACGCTCATTGGATATCTCGACCGTGACTCCGTCGCTGCCGTTGCACCAGTGCTGGTCGACCAATACGGAGTCACACTCTCTTCTGGTCTCGGCTTGACTCCTGAACCGCACGATATCGGCGAGGGTCGTCAGCCAAGCGACCTTGGACCTGTGGGCATGTTTGCGATTGCCCGCGAATGCTTTGGGGTGCGGAGCCGATGCATGGTCGTGGATGTCGCGGTGTTCAAGAGAATCGGCGGATTTAGCAGAGACTACGAATCTGGTCTCGTCGACTTTGATCTCGCTTGCAAGCTCCACGAGATTGGTATGAAGGCGATTGTCACACCGCTCGTCAAGGTACGCCTCTTTGATGATTTTCACACGACGGATGCGGACTCTCAGCTCTTTGCTGCTCGATGGGGTCGTTATGTGGGGAATGACCCATACACGCGGTTCGATACTCGAACTCTTGCGGCCGCAACCGCCTTGTAGAACGCAGCTAGCTTCGTGCTCTAGACCACGTCGCGACGAATTGGGGTTACATTCGTCTCGTCTTCATTGACTGTGGATGCGGGTGCCTCCACCCGTGCGACCTTAGTGGTAAGTACCACCGTGGCCATAACGCCAGACACTGCAACAGCACTCAGGAACCAGTAGCCGATTGACCCTGTTGCCTCGGACAAGCCGACCGCCAATACGCCAAGGGCAGTTGACGCAAGCAGGAGCGTGGTGACAGCACGCCTTACTGAAAGCCCGAATCTGCGTAAGCGGTGGCTGAGATGATCTTGGCCGCCCGTGAACGGGCTGACGCCACGGCGCACTCGAGACACCACCACGATGGTGGTGTCGAGCACGGCAACTCCGAGCACGACGATGGGAGCAAAGAGCTGTGGAATCTCGTTTACGTTGGTGCGCATCTTAAGACCCAAGTAGGCCGTCAAAAAACCGATGAAAAGACTTCCTGCATCACCCATGTAGATGGTTGCTGGATGAAAGTTGCTTCGCAAAAACCCCAGCATCGCCCCTGCAAGCCCAATCGCAAAGAGTGCGCCGTTCTGCTGGTCGTTCATGACTGCGATGAAGAAGAAAGCACCTGCCGCTACCGCTGCAGTGCCCGCAGCAAGACCGTCGATGTTGTCGAGAAGGTTGAATGCATTCGTCACGCCAAGAATCCAGACCACCGAAATGACGACATCGAGTGCGTCTGGAAGTGGTGATGCAACCCGCACACCGTACGCAACGAGTGATGATGCCAAAACAAAACCAACAGCGAATCGCAAGCGTGGGCTCAGACCCCGGAGGTCGTCAATCAGCCCCATGAGCGAAAAGATGAGTGCAAGACCGATAACAACCACCAACTCGCGTAGCAAGGTGTCGCTGCGCAAGGCAATGCTCTCAATATTCAGGCTGATTTGTTGGCCGCTAATGGTGATATTGCGTTGCAACAACACTCCGAGCACCATCGCCAGAGAGAAGGCAATCACCATTGCGACACCACCGAGATACGGCACAGGAGCAGTGTGCGACTTATGGCCGCCAGGCACGTCGTGAATCTCGCGACTACGGGCGAACTCTCGAACTGCGGGCACCAGCACCAGCGACATTGCAGTAGCCCCGACGAAGACAGCGAAGTACAAGACCATCATGGTCATGACCTCAGACTACGCCAGCAGGTACGAACCCTCGCAGTGTGAACGGGCCACTAACGCGAACCAGCCCTTGCATCGCCAATCGGTGATGATTGAACGCAACTAGCGTGTGGTTTTGGCATGCGCGTATTGGTGACTGGTGGCGCCGGCTACATCGGGTCACATCTGGTCGACCGACTGGTTTCGTTAGAGCACGAGGTGACGGTGCTCGATGATCTCTCCACTGGCAATCTTGCCAATCTCGCCCAGAGCCGAGGTCAAGTGCGACTGGTCGAGAACACAATTCTGAACGAGCGTGTGGTCGACAAACTGGTGCGCCGTGCCGACACGGTTTTTCACCTCGCTGCAGGTGTCGGAGTAGGCAACATCGTGAAAGACCCGCTCGGTGCCCTGCGCACCAATACTCGCGGTGCAGAACATGTGATTGAGGCTTGTGTCAAGCATGACCGACGCTTGTTGCTGGCTTCGACGAGCGAGATCTATGGCAAAACGAGCAAGATGCCGATGTCTGAAGACGACGACCGTGTGCTCGGCTCCACCACCATTGCACGCTGGGGGTACTCCACTGCCAAAGCGATCGACGAGCACCTCGCACTTGCGTACGCACAGCACGGCCTGCGCATGTCGGTGGTGCGATACTTCAACTCGTTCGGGCCTCGTATCGACTCGCGTGGCTACGGCTCAGTCGTGGCCAACTTGCTGCGTCAAGCATTGGCGAATGAGCCGCTTACTGTGCACGGCGACGGCAGCCAGACCCGTTGCTTCACCTATATAGATGACACCGTGGAAGGCACATTGCGAGCAGGTCTCGACTCGCGCGCCGAAGGAAAAATCTTCAACATTGGCAATGGCCGCGAGACCACCATCAACGATCTCGCCGCAATCATCATTGAGATGACTGGTTCGAGTTCGGCAGTGCAGCGCGTGTCGTACGAAGAGCGCTACGGAAAGGGATTTGAAGACACCAAGCGTCGTGTGCCCGACGTGCGACGTGCTGCAGACGTGCTTGGTTTTCGTGCTGGCGTAGAGCTTCGCGACGGTCTCGAGCGCACCTTGCAGTGGTGGCGACAAACGCACCGATGATTCGCGTCGTACACGTGTTGACGCGCACGAATATCGGTGGACCGTCGGTGATGCTCGTCGACTTACTTGATGGCATCGACAAAAGCAGAGTTCAGCAAACGGTGGTACGCGGTGCACCCGTCGCCAGCGAAGGCGACTATCTGGCGGGTCGGGAGGTCAACGCAGAAGTCATCACCATTGGCGGTTTGCGGCGCACGGTCGGCGTTGTTGGTGAGGTGCGGTCGTTGTTTGCACTCGTACGCACCTTGCGACGACTTCGGCCTCAGGTCGTGCATACGCACATGGCGAAGGCGGGTGTAATCGGGCGAGTTGCAGCGGTGATTGCACGCGTGCCAGTGCGAGTGCACACCTATCACGGTCACCTGCTGCATGGCTACTTCTCCCCGCTTGTCACACGTATCTTCACCAGTATCGAGCGCGTGCTGCGCACCGTCACTACACACGCCTTGGTGGTGGGGGCGGCGACTCGGCGCGACCTACTCGAAGCACGCGTTGTAACGCACCAGCAGTCGTCGACGATCATGCCGGCAGCAAAACCGATGCAGCGACACGACCGCAGCCGCGCGCGTCAAGCACTGGGCTTGCCCGAGCACGGAGTGCTCGTCGGGCTTGTTGGGCGGCTGACTGGCATTAAACGCCCTGATCGATTCGTGCGTCTTGCCCGAGCAGTGCCGAATGCGACGTTCGTCGTGGTGGGCAATGGCCCGCTACGAGACGAAACCCTGGCGAGTGCAGCGATTCTCAACAACGTGACGTTTCTCGACTGGCACGACGACGTGTCGCTTGTGCTGAGTGCACTCGACATCGTGGTGTTAACGAGCGACAACGAGGGTGTGCCGCTTTCACTGATTGAGGCAGCATCAGCTGGCGTACCGGTGGTATCGA